>JANWKE010000049.1 GCA_025451535.1 Verrucomicrobiia bacterium | reverse complement strand
GAAGATCTGGTGGCGGAGCCGGGCGTTCCAAGCGGCGGATGGCAGTTTGATTTAGGCCAAGCCCCAAGGCGCGGTGAGGTTTGCTTCTTCTCTGATTGTAAGCGGGCGTACCATGATATTTGGAATGATAGCAAGAATTACGATTCTCTGCAATCACCGGTAATGGACTGGACCAGGTTCGGTCACGTAAACTTGCCCTAAAGCGCAAATCCTGACGTCTTCACCGTTCACTCTGTTTCCAGCAAGGTGAAGCGATGGAATCTATCCGCCTTCCCCGCTTCAAACGTGCCCCTGTTGTTGCTCCGATGCAACTCACCGGGCGCGACCGCGTGATAATCCAGCTGGTCCACCGGCATCGTTTTCTGCGTTCCCATCAGATTGTGGCGCTCATGGGCGACAGCCCGCAACAGATTTTGCGGAGGTTGAAATTGCTCTACCACCACGGATATTTGGAACGACCACGCGCTCAGCTCCAATACTACGAACGTGGCGGCTCCAAGAGCATCGCGTACGGTTTAGGCAACAAAGGTGGCACATGCTTAACGAACGAGCTTGGAATCGCCGTGCACCATGATTCATGGGACGAGAAGAACCATGTCATTGGCCGAGTATATCTTGAACATGCCTTGCTGGTAGCAGATGTGATGGTGGCGATTGAATTGGCCTGCTGGAAGCGCGGGTTTCGACTCCTGTATGAAAATCAACTTGGGTTTCAAACGGAACAACAGACGTTCCGATGGAAGGTGAAAATTCGAGACGGCATGAAACTTGGCGTCGTTCCCGACCGGGTATTTGCCTTACAATATCCAGACCAAAGCGACCAAAGCCAACGAGTGTATTTCTTCCTTGAAGCCGACCGGGGAACCATGCCGGTTGTGCGCCGGAATCTTTTACAAACTTCATTCCACCGCAAGCTCCTCTCCTATGAAGCGACATGGAATCAGAACATTCACCGCTCCCGTTTCGGCTTCAACCGCTTCCGGGTACTGACGGTCACTACGAGCGCACCCAGGGTCAATTCGCTCGTTCAAACGTGCTCGCAGCTAAAGAGCGGACACGGCTTGTTCCTATTCGCCGATCAATCAATCTTGGCAGGCGATATTCTTTCAGCGAAGTGGCAGACCGGCAGACCAGGTGAAACCGCCGGCTTGTTGGGATAACGGTTACAGCGATTTCTTGCCCGCCGCCTTCGCTTTGGCCCACCGTGCTTTGGCCGCCGCAGCGATTCTGGCCCGGCCAGCGGCGCTCATCTTGCGTTTCTTTTTGAGAGCAGGTTTCGCGGCTGATTTTCCTTTCGCCTTCGCCCATCTCGCTTTTTGAGCAGCGGCGATCTTTGCCTTGGCCGCTGCACTCATCTTGCGCTTCTTGGGAGCGGAGCTAGTGGCCGACGGGGAGCCAAGTATCGAAGCTAACGTCTTTTCCAGCTTGGCGATTTTGTCTTTGAGATCAGCCGCACGATGCAATTGCGCGGCTGTCAGAGATGATAGATTAGTCATAAGTCGGTGCATGATAGGGGCGAGTTTGGCGAGTGCAATAGAGAAGTAACACATATCCACGAATAACTTCTTGCCATACACGGCAAGTCTTCACGCCTATCTCACTTCTTAGGGAACGATACGATGCTCCCTAGAGCGGCTTAACTTCGTGAGCCGCAGCAGTTCATCACAACCAAATACCCATAGGAGTATCTATGCCCAAATCATCGTTTGTCGACTTCAAGGCCGTTAAAGCGGCCATCACCATGGAACAGGTCCTTGACCACTACGGCCTCATGGACCGGTTCAAACGGAGCGGGGACAGCCTAAATGGCCCGTGTCCGATCCATGAGCGAACTCTACAAACCGAACGTCGTGCCGCTGCCCAAGGGAGCATCTTAACGCCCCATGTCCCGGCTCGACGAACAATTGAGTGAGCAGTTCCACCGCTGGGAACAGCGCGGACGCGGCTGGCAGGTGTTTGACGATCCCGTTTGCCCCGAACCGCCATTCCGTCCGTTTGAAGGCCATTACCTTCCCGTCGCGGCGGCCATTGACGACGGTGCCAGGCCGACATTTTTAAGTTCGCTGGTGCAAAAATTGAGCGGCAAGTTAAGTACCGAGGCGGCAGCGCCACCGGTCATTCCCGAACCCGAAGAAGAACCAGAGCCGACGCCGCTTTCCCGCCAAACCCTTGTTGAATTGCAGGCGTCGCTCCCGGACAAACTCGACATCTCCAAGGAGGCATTCGAGCAGTTTCTTTTGAATCTCTCCATGTGTTGTGAGCCGATTGCCTTTGAACTCATTGGCTCGCACAAAAAGGTAGTGTCGCAGTTTGTGGCCGGTGAGAACGACGCCCCGCTGCTCCGCCGCCAGTTGCAGGCATATTTTCCCGAAGCCGTGTTTGTCCCTCGTGAAAACGGCTTGGAGCAGACATGGGAAGCCAGCCGGGGCGATGAAGCATTGGCGGTAGAGTTTGGGTTGAAACATGAATTCATGTTGCCGCTTCAAAGTGGCAAGATTGACCCCTTCATCGGCATCGTAGGCGCACTGGCGGAGGCACAGCCGGGCGAACTTGGATTATTTCAAGTATTGTTTCAGCCGGTGCAAAATCCCTGGGCGGATAGCATCGTGAATTCCGTCTCTCATGCAGACGGTAAACCGTTTTTCGTGGATTCCCCCGAATTGACGGACGCAGCCGAAAACAAAGTCGCCCGGCCGCTGTATGCCGCTGTTGTCCGCATCTTGATCCGCGCCGCTGAATTTGACCGCATAGTGCAACTGGCCCGCGCCCTTGCTGGATCATTGCGCGTATTTGCGCAGCCGAACGGCAATGCACTCATCCCGCTTCAAAATGAAAATTATCCGTTCGAGAAACATATTGAGGACGTGTTGCGGCGGCAGACCCACCGCACTGGAATGCTGCTCAATAGCGACGAGCTGACCGGCTTTGTCCATCTGCCTTCCAGTGCCGTTCGTTCCCCTGTCTTTCAACGGCAAACATCCAAGACCAAGGCGGCACCAGCCATTGTCCGGCAGCACGGTTTGTTGCTTGGCACGAACGACCATGCAGGCGAAACGATTGAAGTCAGGTTGTCCGCCGAGCAACGCACCCGGCACACGCATATTATCGGAGCCAGCGGCACGGGCAAATCCACACTGCTGTTCAATCTCATCCGTCAGGACATTGAGAATGGTGAGGGGATCGCCGTTTTAGACCCCCATGGTGATTTAATTGACAAGATTTTAGGAATCATCCCTACGAATCGAATTGACGACGTGGTTTTGGTTGACCCGTCCGATGCAGAGTATCCTGTCGGGTTCAACATCCTGTCGGCCCACAGCGATCTTGAGAAAAATCTTTTGGCATCTGATTTGATCGCCGTGTTTCAGCGTCTTTCGACTTCCTGGGGAGACCAGATGAACAGCGTCCTTCAAAACGCGATCCTGGCATTTTTGGAAAACGACCGGCGCGGAACCATAGCCGACTTGCGCCGGTTTTTGATCGAACCCGCTTTTCGGAATGAATTCCTGAAATCAGTCAAAGACTCCGAAGTGGTGTATTATTGGCAAAAAAGCTTTCCCCATCTGTCCGGCAACAAGTCTATCGGCTCGATCTTGACGAGGCTCGACACATTCCTTGCCCCAAAGCCGATACGTTACATGGTTTCGCAGCCCGAGAACCGCCTGGACTTCGCACACATCATGGACAGTGGCAATATCTTTCTGGCGAAATTGCCGGAGGGATTGTTGGGCCGGGAGAATTCGTATCTGCTTGGCACGTTGCTGGTGTCTAAATTCCAACAGATTGCCATGAGCCGTCAGGCGCAGCAGATCGCCGCGCGTCGGAACTATTGGATATACGCAGACGAATTCGCCAATTTCATCACGCCAAGCATGGCTGAGATCTTGTCGGGAGCGCGGAAGTATCGCATCGGCCTGACGCTAGCGCATCACGAGTTGCACCAATTGCAACGCAATCCCGAAGTCGCCAGCGCCGTCATGTCGCATCCGTTCACGCGTATTGTGTTCCGTGTTGGCGACGATGACGCCAAGAAACTGGCCGAGGGCTTTTCGCTCTTTGAAGCGAAGGATTTGCGGAATTTGGAAACCGGCCAAGCCATAGCCCGCGTTGAACGCAGCGACTTTGATTTTAATCTCACAGTTCCCTTGCCGGATGGACTGGACGAATCAGAGGCCGCCAGCCGGCGGCAGGAAGTGATTACGTGTTCGAGGAAAAAATACGGCACGGCAAGGGCGGAGGTGGAGGCGATGCTGTCAAAATCCCGAACACAGCCGGAGGAACAACCGCCTTCCCCACCGCCAGAGCTGACTAAGCCGAGACCGCCAGCACCGACGTCGCCGGTTGCGCCGGTTGTTTCAGAACCGCCGACGGTCGTTAGCCAGCTTGCTAACGAAGTCGTCATCGAATCGCAGGTGGCTGCTGAAATTCCGAAAGAACAGCCACCAGTCATCAAACATGATCCACCGCGCGATTTAGGCCGGGGTGGAGCGCAGCACCAAGCGATTCAGAGACGCATCAAAGAGGCAGCGGAGGAACTTGGTTTCCGCGGTGTCATTGAAAAGCCGGTGTTGGATGGTCAGGGCAGCGTGGATTTGTGGCTGGAACGTGTAGACCAGTCAATCGCCTGCGAAATATCCATTTCCACCACCATTGACCATGAAGTGGGCAATGTCGCCAAGTGCTTGAAAGCGGGGTTGCCCAAAGTGGCGGTGATTTGCCTGGACGAGGAACGCTTGCGAAAGATCAGTAAGGCCGTTTCCGGCAGCTTGGGCGCGGAACTGGCGGCAAGGGTTGAGTATTTCCAGCCCGACCCGTTCATCGCGTATTTGAAGGCGTTACTGCCGTCAACGCCGCAACCGACCGAAATTCAATATGGCGGCTATAAGGTCAAACGCTCGGTTCCAAAGCTTTCCGCGCCGGAACAGAAGCAGAAGGAGGATATCGCCAATCGAATCATGGCCGAGGCCATGCGCCGAAAGTGATTCTGAGCTGCCAAACCGTCATTTCCTTTCCAGATGAAACACCGGCCCAACAACCTTGAACGGCGAATAGGCTTCAATCATGCGCGCGCGCAATTTTGTCAGTCCTTGTTCCGGCGTTTCTTCCGCGTTGAAGATGGATGTTTGCGAAACTGCCATGTCCCGCGCGGCCTGTGCGCGGGTTTTGCCCGCCTGCTTGCGAAATCGTTTGGCGAGCGCAACTAGTTCTCGTTCGGCAAAGGATGTTTTCGGCATGGCTCATCAATATCAAAATATATGCGGTTCAGCTACACTTTTTTTCTTGTAACGGAAATGTGTTTTGGGTATGAAGTAGTGCTATGAAGGACAATAGTGCCTTGAACAAACCGGTTGGCATCTGGATTCGGGTTTCGACCGAGGACCAGGCCAAGGGCGAAAGCCCGGAACACCACGAGGAACGCGCCAGAAGCTATGCCAAGAGCAAGGGCTGGCAGGTCAAGGAGGTCTATGACCTTGCCGGGCAGACCGGCAAGGCCGTCATGCAGCATCCGGAGGCCAAGCGCATGATGAAGGACGTGGAGCGCGGCCACATTACCGGCCTGGTATTCTCCAAATTGGCCCGTCTGTCCCGCAACCGGCGCGAACTGGAAGACTTTTCAGACTTCTTCAACAAGCACCAAGCCGACCTCATTTCGCTCTCCGAAGCCATTGACACAAGCACCGCCGGTGGCCGGATGTTCTTCCATCTCTTGGGCGTGTTCGCCCAATGGGAACGCGAGGAGATCACCGAGCGGGTCAATGCGTCAGTGTTGACCCGCGCCAAGCTCGGCAAATCCATCAATGGACACGCTCCATACGGCTACCAATGGAAAGACCGCAAATTGATCATTCGGCCGGAGGAAGCCGCCGTTCGGCGCAAAGCGTACGAACTGTTTTTGCAATGCCGGCGCAAGGGACAGGTCGCCCAGCACTTGAACGCCGCAGGATACCGCACCCGCCCAGGGAACATCTGGCGCGACACCTCGGTTCTGCGCATCTTGAGCGAATCCAGCGCCAAAGGCGTATATGTGTTCAATACCATGCGCCAGACCGGAACCTGGCGCACCGAACAGAAGCCCGAGAGCGAATGGGGCAAGGCAGAGTGCGAACCCATTGTTTCCGAAGACCTCTGGAATCAGGTGAACCAGATCATTGAGGAACAGTTGAAATCATGGAAAAAGCCCGGTAAGCCGCCCGTTCACCTGTTCAGCGGCTTGGCGCACTGTTCCTGCGGCCACAAGATGTATGTCTCCGCCAACAGCCCGAAATACTTTTGCCGCAAATGCCGCAACAAGATACCGATCACCGACCTTGAGAATATCGCCCGCAATGAGCTAAAGGTCTTTTTCGGTGAGCCCAAGCGGATTGCTGGCCATTTGCGGCAAGCCGACCGGAATCTGGCCGAAAAATCCGCCTTGCTGGACGCCCACAAGCGGGAGATGCAGAAGGTCAAAGAGGAAATGCACCAGACGCACCAGTTGTATTTGCACAAGCAGATTTCCGGGGACGGTTTCCGCGACCTGTATTCCCCTGCCGAGGCACGGATGAAACAGTTGCAGGCCGAATTGCCCAAATTGGAGGCCGAGGTTGATTTTCTGAAGGTCCATAAGCTGTCTACCGATGATGTGCTCCATGAGGCCAACACGCTCCATGACCGCTGGCCGAAACTACCCTCTGAGGACAAGCGCAAGATCGTCGAAGCCCTGATCGAAAAGATCGTCATCGGCAATGATGAAATTGACATAACCTTCTCGCACCTGCCATCTTCTGAAGAACTGTGCAAAAACCAGCAGAGGTTAGGGCCGGGGTGAGGGAGGATGAATCGCAAGCACCTCTCTATTGTTGACTTATGAATTCCAAAACCAAACCCACGGTTCTGATTCTTTGCACCGGCAATTCCTGCCGCAGCCATATCGCCGAAGGTTTTCTGCAAGCGGCGGCGGGCGGCCTCGTTAATGTCCAGAGCGCCGGTTCCCATCCGACCGGTTACGTGCATCCGCTCGCCATCAAAGTCATGGCCGAGGTGGGCATTGACGTTTCCGGCCATCGCTCGAAACACCTGAAGGAATTTCTCGGCCAGCCCATCCGCACCGTCATCACCGTCTGCGGCAACCTGGACCAGGCCTGCCCGGCTTTTCCGGGCCAATTGCAGCGCCATCACTGGCCGTTTCCCGATCCGGCCAAAGCGACCGGCACCGAAGCCGAGGTCCTGGAAAATTTCCGCCGCGTCCGTGACGAAATGCGCCGCGTGTTTGAAGCGTATGCGGCCGGATTGAAGGATGCGATAGTGTAGCGTCGTCTCGCCGGGGCGAGCAGCGACGATTTCACTTCCCGGCAGGTCGGGTAGGGACGCCGCGCTGCGGCGTCCGGACAGCGCAGCGCTGTCCCTACCTTTCAAACCTCACGCCGGGTATCAGCGGATGCCCCGCCAGAAATTCGGCGGCGTTCATCCGCCGGCCGCCCTCGAGCTGCATTTCCGCAATCCGTAATGCGCCCTCGCCGCACGCCACGACCATTCCGCCTTTGTCTGCGGACAAAACTGTTCCCGCTTCCCCCGATTTCCCGACGACTTCGGCTTTCCAGATTTTAATCATCCTGGAGGGAAGCGCTTCGTCGCTTCCCTGACTTGTTCCCGATGAGGGCACTGACGGAGCAGCGCCCTCCATCAATAAAAATGTGAACGCCCCCGGCCAGGGCGTGAACGCCCGCAGCCGGTTCACGATCGTTTGCGCCGGCCGGCTCCAGTCAAGCCGCCCGTCTTCCTTTTTGATTTTCGGCGCGTAGCTCACCCCTCCAGCCGGCTGCGGCCGCGGCGGGATTTTCCCCGCAACGTAATCCGGAATCGTCTCCACGAGCAACTCCGCGCCGAGTTGCGCCAGCCGGTCGTGGAGCGTGGCGGAATCATCCGCCGGTTGGATCGGCGTGCGCCGCTGCGCCACGATCGGCCCGGTGTCGAGGCCCGCGTCCATTTTCATCAGGGTCACGCCGGTCTCGGCATCGCCGTGGGCAATCGCCCATTGAATCGGCGCCGCACCACGATATTTCGGCAACAACGACGTGTGCACGTTCAGGCAGCCGTATCGCGGCAGATCTAAAATCGTTTGTGGCAGGATGTGACCGTAGGCAACAACCACAATCAAATCCGGGTTCAACCGGCCCAGTTCCGCGATGAATTGTTCGTCACGCGCCTTGGCCGGTTGCAGCACGGGCCGGTCTAATTTTTGCGCCAGCGCTTTGACCGGTGACGGCTGCAATTTAAGCTCGCGGCCTTTGGGCCGGTCGGGTTGCGTGACGACGGCGGCCACGGAGAATTGTTTGTCACCCGCCAGCGCGGCGAGGCTGGTGCAGGACAATTCCGGCGTGCCCATGAAAACAATTTTCATTAACGGGATCCGAGTTGACTCATTTAACCCATTTAACGAATTACTCGGCGAGTTAAATGATTAAATCAGTTAAATGAGTTAAATCTTTCAGCGGAGCTTCACGACGTGCTTGAGGATGTCCAAAAATGTTTTCACCGGCGCCTGGTCGGTGTCAATGCGGTGGACGAGCTTCTTGCCGTAGAAATTGATGACGGGCTTGGTTTCCTTCTCGTACGTCTTGAGCCGCCGCTGGATGACATCCAGGTTTGCGTCGTCCAGGCGGTTGTCCTTGATGGCCCGGCGTTGCATGCGGGCGACGAGGTTTTCCCGGCTGGAGGTCAGGTAAAACATGGCCACGACGTCGAGCGTGTCGCTCAACATCTCGGCCTGCGGCACGTTGCGGGGAATGCCGTCCAGCACCAGCGTGTCTTCGCCGGGATGAAACCGCCCGATTTTCGTGCTGGTTTCAATGCATTGCCGCCAGAGTTCTATCGTCGGCTGGTCCGGCACCAGCTCGCCCTGGCTGGAATGTTCCAGAAAAATTTTGCCGAGCGGACCGTCCGGGCGCAGGTTCCGGAACACGTCGCCGCAGGCGCAATGGAAAAATCCCGGAATGACGCCGAGGTTCCGGCCATGCGTGCCCTTGCCCGAACCGGGCGCGCCGAACATCAAAATGGTCCGATATTTCATACAGGTGACAAGTGACAGGTGACAGGTGACAAGTAAACTTCCCGCAGCCCAGGAATGGCGTTCATGTCACTTGCCACATGTTACGTCTTAAGCGTCCTTGTGTTTGAGTTGAATCTCCTGGATGTCGGCGAAGGGCACCATCACCTCCTGCCGTCCGCTGCCCTGCGCCACCTCAAAGTACGCCTCGTTGGCGGCGATGCGCGTGATGCGCTGGGCAATCAACTGGGCGCGCCCGGTCTTGATCACCAGCACCAGGTCCTTTTCCGCCGGCCGCCGCACGACGCTGAAAAAACCGGAAAATTTCGTTTCAAAAAACCGGCGGTTGAACATGAACTGGCCACGCTGAAAAACCTGGGCTTCCGGATGCCCCGCCTTCCCCCCCGCCGCCGGCGCGGCGAGGACGCCGGAAGCAGTCAGGCTTTCCGCCACCGGCGCCGCGGCGCCCGGCACGGCGAAGGTTTGCGCTTCCGCCGGGGCCTGGGTTTCGTCCGCGGGGGCCTCCGTGCGGATCGGCAGCGAAAGGAAAATAATCGGCCCCACGATCGGCAGCACGGCCGCCAGCCCCATCACCAGCCCGATGGGCCGCGCGCGCACGATGGCAATTTCATAGGCCGCGTAGATGTTGGCCGCGTAAATCAATAACAGCGCGACAAACCCCACCGACGAGGACAGCAGGGCCGCGAACAGCGATTCCTGCGGCGGCAACTCCAGGCGCGATACGTCATGGACTTCGATTTTCTCGTTCTTGAGTTGCGGCGGCGGCGTTTCGATAAACGGCTCGATAAAGGACCTGGCTTTGGGGTTTTGCGCCAGCTGCTTCAGCGACGCCTGCGACAATTTCGGCCAAACCACATTGGTATAACTGTCGGTCAGCGTCCGCAGCGTGACGCCGCTGTCGTTGAACATGACAATGTCGCCGGAGACCGATGTGCCGTCCGTCAACTGGTATGTGTCGGCGCGGGCGGCTGTGAGCCAGCCGCAAAGCCCCAAACTCAAAATGGTCCAAAACAGTTTGCGCACGCGGTTTCTTTAGCAAAGGCGGCCCGGCAGCGAAAGCAAATTTACAGCCGAATCATCGGGCGGGCGCAACCTGCTATTGCCTTTCATCGGCCCGCGAAATCGTAGCGCGGGCGTCCCCGCCGCCCGAATCCACCTCAACCTTTATCCCCGGCTCGCGGGGACGCTCGCCCCACCGCAATCTTTCGCTTTGGTGGAGTGAATCTGCTTCTTTTGGTGGTGGAAGGCTGCTGACGAGCCGGAGGTGGCATGCGCTTTCACAGCTCAAAATACTCCGCCCGGATTTCCTTCCCGTCGCAGTCCAAAATGGCAACGCTCCGTTCCGTTCCCCACTTCGGCTGGCCCGCGTAGCCGGGATTGAAATACAACACGCCGCCGATGGATTCGCAAAAGCGCTTGTGCGTATGGCCGAAGACGACCACGTCCGGCCGTTCGCGGGCGGGGCGGGCTTGCAGTTTTTCATTCAAATCCTGCGGCCGGACGATGTGCTGGATGAAAAATTTCCGGCCGGCGAGTTCAACGGTCTTGACCGGAGGATAGCGCAACCCCGGGTCGTCCGTGTTGCCGCTCACCGCCGTGACCGGCGCGACCCGTTCCAGCTCCCGCAAAACCCGGGGCAACCCGACGTCGCCCCCGTGCAGGATATGGTCCACGCCCGCAAATCGTTCCGGGATTTTCGGGTCCAAAAAATTATGCGTGTCCGCGATGACGCCAATCTTCATGAAGTGACCTGTGACCGGTGACGGGTGACGAGGGATGATGGCTGTCGGCAGGCGGCTGTGAAATCTCGTCACCTGTCACGCGTCACGCGTCACACTTTCGCCTCCTCCGGTTCCGCTTCCTCCTCGGATTCCTTTGGGCGCGCGCCCGCCTCCTTTTCCACCGGCGACTCCGCCGGCGCGGTCAATTTCATCGCCGCCACAAACAGGGCGGTGAACAGCCCGCCGCTCAACAGGGTGTTGCGGAAAAATTCCCACGTTGGTGGCCAGCCGCCGGTTCCCTTGATCAGCGCAATCAGCCAGCCGAACAGATTTTTCGTGTATTCCGGGTCCTGAAACGGGTTGAACAGCCACGACGCGGTGTTGGTAATCAGGTAAAACAGCAACGCGCCGAGCACGCCGCCACCGAGCAGCCCGGTAAAGGAGGATTGCGGCTTGAACCGCCGGCCCAGCCAGATCAGCACCCCGTAGGCGAGGTAGTTGACCAGTTGATACTTCATCACGGAGAAATCCCAGACCGGCCAGCCGTGCCGCCACCAATAGACATTGAGTGCGAGGTCCGTGAGCAGCACCGCGCCCAGCGGCAGCCACCACGCCCGGCGCCCGGGGAAAAACGCCCCCGCGCAAAACATGAGCGCGTACACGGCGCTGAAGCTGGGTGGAAACAATCCGGGCCAGCGGCTCAACGCCACCAGCGCCACAAAGATCCACGGCAGCCAGCGATGCCACTTTTGGTTCACAGCCGGGAAGCATAATCCGGCGCGGCAGAATGACAAGATTCGTTGCGCCCTGAAACTGTCCGCATTGTTCCGCCCGTTCGACGGCCTGGAATGGGTATCGGGCCTGCATGTTAATTCCCCTGCAAATTCGGTCAGGACGCTACGGTTTTCAGCAACGACCGCCGGAGGGTTCATCTTCCCGGCGGTCAGTGCCGCCACAGATGGGTTTCCTGTTCAGACCCTCCTTACTACGCAGACCGGTACAATTAACCCAACTGATTTTGTTTGCATTTTGCCGGATTTTCTCTATTATACTGCTATCGCCATTATTTTAAGTTCGTTGGTTGCCATCCCTTGAGTTTGGAAAGACCGGGGTCAACTCAGTGAACCCACGGCCGATGTAGCCATGAAATATACCTTCACCTTCCGCTGGTTGCTTATTCTGCTGGTATTGACTGTCGGCGTTCATGCCGCCCCAGCCCAACCGTCGTTGGGTATTGCACTGACGAACGATCAAGTCATTCTCTTTTGGCCCAGCACTACTACCGGCACGAACGGTGTTTTGCAGAGCGCCACTACCCTGGCCGCGCCAGACTGGGTTTCGGCTACGGATGCCGTCCCGGCTGATTACGGCTTGCAGACCGCCGTTTCGGTCACTAATTCCTCGTCCGCGTGTTTTTTTCGTTTGTTGCTGGTTCCGCCCACGACCGACGGCATGGCCTTCATTCCGGCCGGGTCGTTCACGATCGGCGACACACTGGATGTCGAAACCGACGCCATCCCCACGAACGTTTATGTATCGGCGTTTTACATGGACACGAACCTGGTGAGCTACAGTCAATGGCAGACAATCTATTCCTACGCCACAAACCTGGGCTATGGCTTTGACAACCCCGGTTTTGGCAAGACGGCGAATCAACCGGTGACAACGGTCAGTTGGTATGATTGTGTGAAGTGGTGTAATGCGCGGTCGCAGCAGGCGGGTTTGACGCCGGTGTATTACACGGACGCGGGGCTGACACAGGTGTACACCAACGGGGACGTGACGCCTTACCCGAATTGGTCGGCCAATGGCTGCCGGCTGCCGACGGAAGCAGAGTGGGAGAAGGCGGCGCGGGGAGGGTTGAGTGGACAACGATTTCCTTGGGGTGACACCATATCCGAAAGTCAGGCCAACTACGATGGAACCACCAACCGCTTTAACTACGATTTGGGGCCGGACGGATGGAACCCGATCGGTGTGATTGGAGGGTGGCCCTACACGAGCCCAGTGGGGTCGTTTCCGGCAAATGACTATGGACTTTACGACATGGCGGGGAATGTCGAAGCCTGGTGTTGGGATTGGTATGAAGTGCCGCCGTATTCCATCGGCAGCCCTTATTTGTCAGGACAGGATCCGCTGGGACCGTCCTCGGGGACCTCCCGTGTGTGTCGCGGCGGCAGTTGGGGCGGTGGCAACCGCGCGGGCGGCTGCCGGTGCGCCTCTCGTTATGGTTTCGGCCCGCCGTACGACGCCATCATCTTTTTCGGCTTCCGGTGTGTGAGGGGGCCCTAGTTTGGTAATCGTCCGCCAGCCGCATTTCTTTCCTGCGAGTTCAACGACTGGGAACAGGTATCTGGCCTTCGTATCATACGGTTCTTGTTTGAGACGGCCGCGGTCGATGCTTTGACTTATGGCAAACCGCCAGCCATGAAGGTTCCTGCACGCCCATGAACCGAACGTGATTCTCGGTTTCAATTCCAATGAATCCCTCGCGATAACCCGCGTCACGGCCTGGTTGGCTGGACTGGCGCGTTGGTTTGATCGGGAATGCGCAAGGGGGAACCATCCTGGTAGAGTTTCAGTTGCAGTTGCAGGTTGCTAATGAGTCCGGTGCTGTGCTGGGATTCGGCCAGCTTCAACGCGCGCTGGACGGTGGCAGTCGCCTCGGGGAATTGTCGCGCCTCGGCATAAGCGGCGGCCAGGGTCATGGCGACCATGGGATTCCGACCGTTCGAATATTGGTCTGCATCCCGGGCCAACGCGACTGCCAGGGGACCGTTTCTTACGGTGGCATCAGAACTGGTTGCCAATAACCAGGCCAGATTGTTTTGGGCAAGCAGGTAATGGGGTTGCATCTCAAGCGCTATTTGGAAACCTATCGCGGCGTCCTTCTGCCGACCCTCCTGCAGAAGGGCGATGCCAAGATAATTATAAGCTTCAGCGCAACGGGGGTTTGCTTTCAGGGCTTGTTTGAACTGGACGATTGCTGCGTCCGGCTGTCCCTTGGAATAAAGCAGGGCCATCCCCAGGAATCGGTGGGCATCGGCAAAGTTCGGGTTGAGTTCCAACGCTATTCTGAACTGGGCAATGCCCTCATCCACCATTCCCTTTTTGATCAGTGCGTTCGCCAGTTCATAGTGGGCCAGCGGCTGGTTCGGCTCGAATTGGATGGCTTTTCGGAACTGGTCAATGGCTGCATCCACCCGGCCACTGTGCATCAGAACGTCGCCGAGATTGTAGTGCGCCACGGCGAGGTCGGGTTTGGTTTGCACGGCCTTTTGCAGGTACTGGATTGCTTCTTCCCACCCGCCTTTTTGGGCCAGCGTAGTCCCCAGATTATAGGTGGCCAGCCAGGCGTCAGGATTTCTGGCGATGGTGGTCCGCCAAAGGGTTTCAACGTTGGCATAGTTCGCGCTTTGCCGCCAGGTCAATACCCCCAATATTATCAGCAACATCCCGCAAAATACGGGTTCCCCGAACGGCTGGTTGATTTTTAAAGTGCTGAATAATTTGGTGATTCCCGCCGCGGCCAAAGCGATCGGGCCAATCATGGCCAGGTATTGAAAATGATCGGCTACGAAAGAATAGCGGAACGGATAGACATTGAAAAACCCCAGCGCCGGGAACAGCGTTCCAATGAAAAAAAGCCATGCCGCCAGCGGCCCGCGGGTCCGGCGCGACAACAGCCACAACCCCGCCGGGACCAGCAATGCCCCCACCGGGAAAACATATTGCCATCCGACCTTCTGGCTGATGTGCCAGCGGGGATAGATGAAAATCAAATCCGCCGGCCAGACCAGTTTGCCCAGGTAAAACCAGATGACGCGTCCGGCAATGAGAACCCGCTCGATGAAGGTGAAATCAAATGCCGAACCTCTGGCGCCAACGAATTTCCATTCCATCCAGGCCGTGAACAACCCGGCGCCGATGCCTGCCACAAAGAACAGAATCAAGGGCATCACGTCCTGCTTCCATGACAATCTTCCCCGCTGCCACCAGAAAATCACCAGCAGCGCCGCCGGTAGCGTCGCAATGACCGTCTTGGACATCAACCCCAGCAGGAACAGTCCCAAAGCGAAGCAGTAAAACTTCCCGTCTCTGCTCCGGTCAAATCGCAAATAAACCAGCGCCGCGCTCAGATAAAATACCCCCGACAAGGTGTTTTTGATTTCCGAAATCCACGCCACCGACTCCACGCAGACCGGATGCAGGGCGAAAACGGCCGCCGCCCAATAAGCCCCCGGCAACTCCAACTGGCGTAGAATTCGCCATAACAGCAGGGCCGAAAAGGCGTGCAACAGGATGTTGAGCAAATGATAGCCCGTCGTGGCATCGCCCCAGAGTTTGTGTTCGACCCAAAAAAGGCTATAGATCAGCGGATAATACTGTTGCGTGGCACCCGGTTCGATCCAGATGCGAACTAATCCCTGGAACGACCGAAGTTCGGGCGGAGTCAGGTGGGCGTCATCATCCCAAATGGGTTTCCCGTGCCAGGCCGGCTGATAGGCCATGATTGTGGCGACCAGGAGCAGCAAACCCAGAAACCCGTTCTGGATGCGAGCAGATCGCAGAAATCCGGCGATACCCTTGTTCGGCTGGGTTGAGGTAATGGGTGGTGGAGGCATTGAGTCCGGTTTTCATTCTTTTTTTGCGAGAGACAGCTTTGAGCGGGCGGCCGATCGCATTTTTTGCGCGCGTTCAAGGACCCGTGCGATGTAAGCTGCCATGATATCATCGGGCTTTTGTTTCAACGCCAGTGCCACCAATTCCCGGGCTTCTGACAAATTCCCCGAACTGAACGCTTGTTCCGCTTGATCCAGTACGTTTCCCAAACCGCCGGGCGGTGGAGTTGGCAGGGATGTCTGGAAGGCGCAGGGCACGCGCGCGCTCGATGAATAACCAAACAGGCAACCGTATAATTGTCCGTTCACGGTGGAGAAATCGCTGAAAATGATTTGGGCGTTCGCATTGTTAAGCGCGTGGAGAACCTCCCGTTTGGCCACTGGCGCCAGCAATTGTTGATAGGTGCGTTCGTCGTAATGATCCAGCATACGGGAACCGGCGCCAATGTAAAATGCCCGGGGCGCCTCATATTCCAGGATGGGAAACAGGTCACTCTGGATCGGCCCTTCGCCGGCAATGGCAAATCCCGTTTGTTGTGAAGCCAGTTGCCGCGCCATCAATGCCTCCGGTGAATGAAGGTCAATCATTTCCATGTCGGTCTGCACGCGATCAATCGCAAAACCCTCCGCGAAAACCTTCGGCCCGGTGGGCCACGGCTGCTGCGAGCCGAGGATGACGATGTCGCCAACGCCGGTGTCCCACACTTCCATGTACGGAAACACGGATCTGAACGTGCGCAGGACGAGATCGACAATCTGGTCGTCGGTTTCATAAAGATGAAACCATTGCGCCATAACCCCGCCGGGCTTGAGCCGGCTGGCGGCCAGTTCGTAAAACTCGCGGCTGAACACACTGCCCACACCAATGGTCCAGGGGTTTGAGGGCTCGGTGATGATGACATCATATTGTTGCGGCCGGAGTTTGAGCACCGTGCGGGCGTCTTCGATCCATAAGTGAGTGCGCGCGTCCTTGAGCACGTGGCGATTCCAATCTCCGAATGACGGCGCGGCTTGAATCACCGGCTCGCAATTCTCGGCCAGGTCAAGACGTTCGATGGGGTAGTCCAGTACGGCGCCGGCCGTCATGCCGGAACCGAAGCCCAGTACGAATACGTCCTTGGCACCCGGTTTGGCGAGCAAGGGCAGGTGGGCGAGCAGCAGTTGGTTCCCCACGTCCAGTAAAGTGCCGGCATCCGGTTTCCCATTGATGCGCAACCCGATTTCCCCCGGTGCCGCAATGCCATCCACCTTTTCCACCGATACGGTCGCATCCGCCCCATCCTTGTAAAACAGGAGCTTGATGTGTTTTTCCCGCCAGGCCATCAATTCCGGTTGGAATCTGGTCTCCCAGACGCGGAATATCCCCGAGCTCATAACATATTGCCAGTTTTGGTCGCCAAAGACAAACAGGCATCCCGCCAGCACAATGGCTCCGGTGGCGCCGGTTATTCCCGGTCTCCAGCCGCGTCGTACCGCCACCAGCCATGCTGCGGCCGCCAAAACCAGGGCCAGCACCCCAAAGGCGTTGCGCAGTCCCAGCCAGGGCATCACCACAAAGCCGGTGAGCAGCACGCCAACCACCGCCCCCAGTGTGTTCCAGGTCAGCAACTTTCCCACGTTCTCTCCCAGCGGCTTGTCCTTGTGCGAGACGGCGCGAATCATCAGCGGCAGCACGGCGCCTATCCACGCCGCCGGCAACCCCAGGATGACTACGGAAATGAACACCGTGAGCAATTCATTGTAAACGTATCCCGTGGGTGTCCGCGCCAGGCCCGTGCGGGCAATCCGGAAAAAATCAACCCATCGTTCAATGTTGAAAACCAGCACCGTCACCCAAACGGCTGCCAGGCATAATAAAAGAACGATCATTCGCTCGCTCGAACGGCCCCGGCGGCGTGGTGAGGCAATCCAGGCACTGCCCAGGCCGATTCCCAGAATGAAAGAAATCAACACCAGGGCAAACGATTGCAGTGAAGCGCCAAAAATCAAAGCCAGCGAGCGCGACGACAACAACTCCAATCCCATGGACACCGCGCCGGTTAACGCCACCAGAACCCCGGCCCAGCGCAGCGTTCCGGGCGAGGCATCTTCCACTCCCGCGTGAGGCAAGGGCGGTTGCTTTTCATTCGCTTGACCCGCCAACCCCGCCCGGCTGAGCAGAATGGCCAGGGTGCCCACGATGATATTTGCCAGGGCGGTCAGATGCAGGGTCCTGATCATTCCGAAGCTTTGCACCAGCCAGAAGCCGGCCAGCGCCGCTCCCAACACGGCGCCCAGGCTGTTCACTGAATAAAAACGCGCCGAGCGCCGGCCCGGGTCTGGATAAAATTTTTGCAGCCAGGCTGCCAGCAACGGTAGCGTGCCACCCATCAAAATGGTCGGGCCCAGCAGCAGGGCCGCACTCAACATGCCCTTGAGCACCAGCAACAGGCCGGGGTGAGTCACCATCGGCGAACCCAGGGCGATAAAAACCCGGTCAGCCAGCCGGTCCAAACTGGCGTATAAAAGGGCATAAATGCCCACGAGTATTTCCAGGCAGCCATAAGCTTGTACCGGTTGCCGCAGCCGATCGGCCCATCGCCCGAACAACCGGTTGCCCAACGCCAGCCCACCCATGAACGCCGCCAGCACCACGGTCTGCGCATAAATGGTGCTGCCGAACATCTGGGAGAGGAATTTCGACCAAAGCACCTCATAGACCAGGGCGGTGGCTCCCGAAAAAAAGAACAAGGCCAGGACCATCCTGCCGCGATGACGTGATTGCATGCGGGCATGGTAACGGCTCGCGAACGCCGACCGCAAGTTTTGGCGGCAACTCGATTTGAGGCGGGGTCGTCCCGCTGCGATGACCGTTGCTTTGGCAGGGCCGGGCTGCTGCGCGGCCCAGCCGATATGCGGACGGCCCGGCGAGCCGTCCCCGGCATGCCAGAGGCATAATCCCGGGAATTTCGACGGTCCGCCGCTGATTCTATTTGAGAAGCGCCGTGCTCTCTGGCACAACACCACCCGCCATGTGCGTCCAACGGATTGTCCTGACTCTCCTGATTGCGGGAATGCTCGCTTCGGTTGCCAGTTGCCGTCAATCCGAATCCAGCCCGCCGGCCAGGTCAATGACGCCTTATGTGCCATCGGCCGATACCATTGCCCGGGTTCATTGGTTGGGTGAAGAGGGTCTCGGGGTTGCCGCCAGTGCCTCCTATCTCATGCGTATTTGGGCGCTGCCCCAAAGCGGGCAACTCGAGGCGCAAACGCTGGACAAGCTCTCCACTTTCCCCCCGCGTTGGTCGGCGGGTGAGACTGCGGCCACAAATATTATCGCGTCGTTGACGCGACCACTCCTCGCCGACGTGGTTTTCAATGAATGTTACCTGGAAATTCGCCACCCGGCCCATCAACCGGCCGAATTTGCCTTCGCCATCAAGTTAACCCCCGACCGGGTCGAAGTATGGCAAACCAACGTTGCGTTGATCTCGCAATCGCTGACTGGAATCAAGCCCGGGGCTTCCTCCACCGATCCCCGGGGCTGGACCCTCAGGCGGCCGGACGCGCCTGAGTTGGTTGAATTGACCCATGCCGGTGGATGGACCATTATCAGTGCGGCACCCGATGATCATGTCCTGCACAATGAGGTCTTGAATTGGATTAATAACGACCCCGGTCCGGCCGTGGGGGCTTACACCAATAATTGGTTGGAAGCCGAGGCGGACCTGCAGCGGCTCGCAGCCGTCCTGCCGCCATCCTGGAATCTGCCGGTCAACCTGCCGAAAATTTCCCTCGCCGTTAACGGCGACGGTGCCCACGTGCTGACCCATTGCGAACTCCGCTTTGCCCGGCCGCTTTCGTTTGGGCCCGAACCGTGGAACTTTCCCACCAATTTGCTCGGCGACCCGCTGGACAGCCTGACGGCGGTTCGCGGCGTAAGGCCCTGGCTGGCCTCACTGAAAGCCTGGCATGACCTTCCTTTGGGAACGCCGCCGGACCAGGCTTGTTTTTGGTCGCTGCCCGGCGCGGCGCCCCAGGTCTATTTCACGGCTCCCGTGGCGGACGCCAGTAATCAGGTGGCTCAGGTCACAAAGTATCTGATGGAAAAGACCAATCCATGGCTCGCCGCGCACGGCTATGTCAGCTTTGAACCGTTACCGGGATCAAACGGTGTGGTGTGGGGAAACACGCCTGCCTTTCAGCCGTTCCTTCAGTTTGCAGATGCCGGCGACGTCGTCCTGGGCGGATTGTCGCTGAATAGGAATCCCGGCACCAACACGCAGGACAATCTCTTTGAACGTCCCCCGTTTTCCCGCCTGTTTGATCGCATTTCTGCACCGACGAACCTGGTCTATTATGACTGGGAGCTTACCGGATCGAGAATTGAGCCGTGTCTTTACCTCGGCCAGGCGGCGCGGGTTGTTTCGCACCATGTACAACTGCCGCTCGAGTCCGCCAGTCTGGAGTGGCTGCGGGCGATTGAGCCCCGGCTGGGTCCTTGCACCACTACCATCACCGCCACCGGACCGAATCAACTCTCCTTCTTCCGCAAGTCCACCGTGGGCTTTACCGGGGCGGAATTGCAACTGCTGGCTGACTGGCTGGAATCACCACAATTTCCATCCGGCTTGTACTCCTTGCCGGCCTCGCCGGCCGTTCAACCCTAGCCGCTGGTTGATGGTGGTCCGCCAAAAGGGAAGCGGTGAAAAAGGAAAACCACGTGCCGGCGGTTGGACCTGACAATGCTATTGCCTGGGAGGATGGCCCGGTTAAAAATCCGACATCGTGCATGTGACCAACGAACCTGTGTCCCCTTTGCCGGCTGACCATTCCCGGACAATGCCTCATCGCATCAACGGGGCTGGAATGACGTGGCTGATCTGTCTGTTTCTCGCTCTCGTCACCCTGGTTGCCTATTGGGGAGTTTTTTCCTCTCAATTTACCAACTATGATGACCCGTTTTACGTGGTCCAAAACCAGCCGGTTCAGGCCGGGTTAAGCTGGGACAGCCTGGTGTGGGCCTTTACCGCGCGGGATTGCGACAACTGGCATCCGTTGACCTGGCTCTCTCTGATGCTGGACCGCAGCGTTTATGGTCCCGATCCTCTGGGCTTTCACGCCACCAACCTCGCGCTGCACATCGCCAACACCATCCTGCTCCTTCTGCTGCTGCAACGCATGACTGGCGCCCGATGGCGCAGCGTGTTTGTGGCGGCGCTGTTCGCCCTGCACCCGCTCCACGTGGAATCCGTGGCCTGGGTTGCCGAGCGCAAGGACGTGTTGAGCACACTCTTTGGCCTGTTGACGATTGGGGCCTATGTGCGGTACGCCGAAAAACCGGGGATGGCCCGCTATTGGCCGGTTCCGCTCCTGTTCGCCCTGGGCTTGATGGCCAAGCCCATGCTGGTCACTTTGCCGTTCTTGCTGCTGTTGCTGGATTTCTGGCCCTTGAAACGCTTGTCCCCCGAATTAAGGATTTTTGGACGCGAAATCCGGATTGCCGAAACTGAAGCACCAACTCCCTTTGTCCGGTCATCCGTGTCCCTGCTGGTCATGGAAAAAGTGCCGTTGCTGGCGTTGTCGGCGATTTCGTGCGCCGCCACTCTTTGGGCACAGACGCGCGCCATCGAAATGGCCGTCCCTTTCAGTTTTCGTTTGTTGAACGCCGCCCTGTCGTACCTCCGCTACCTGGTGAAAACGGTTGATCCGGCCAGGCTGTACCTCAACTACCCGTATCCCAATGGCTGGCCCATCTGGTATCCGGTCGCCGCAGTAATCGTCGTTGGCTGGGTCAGCGTGATGGCCGTTCGCAAATCGAGAAAACGGCCCTATGTTTTTACGGGCTGGTTCTGGTTTTTGGGCGCGTTGGTGCCGGTCATCGGCCTGGTGCAGGTGGGAATGCAATCCATGGCCGACCGGTACACCTATGTGCCGCTCATCGGACTGTTCATCGCCATCGCCTGGCTGGGTGGCGAGCTGGCCAAAGAGTGGCGCCTGCCGCCGCTCCTGCTTCGCGTGCTGGCCAGCGCGGCTGTGGCCGCCTGCCTTCCCGTAACGATGATCCAGGTGGGCTATTGGAAAAACAGTTTTACTCTCTCCGAACATGCGCTCCACCTGAACCCGGATAATTTTTTTGTCGAAGTCAATCTGGCGATGAGTTATGGGGCAGAAGGGCAGCTTGAACCGGCCCTGGACCATCTCACCAAAGCCGCGAAAATTAATCCCGATTTCGGCGAGACGTATAACAAAATGGGCTGGATCCAGATCCAGCTCGGGAAATATTCGGACGCGGTTGAGTCATTCCAGGCCGCGCTTCAACATCAGGGAACTCCGGCGCTCGCGCATTACGGATTGGCGCTGGCCCTGGAAAAGCAGGACAAATTGAGCGAAGCAGCCGGACAAATCCAGGCCGCCCTGGCCCTGGAACCGGGAAATTCGGAAGATATTGAGGAATACCACCTCATCCAGGAGAAGGCCCGGAAAAAAGGCCAAAACCTCCAAGCCCCCCTCAAACCGGCCAATCCTTGATAAACCCACCCGGCCGAAATCCGGATTTCGCATGCGGAATCAAGTCTCCTGTTTCGGTTCCGGTTGGGAGTCACAAATCAACCAAACGAATGCAATTGACATGTTTCGTGAGTGATATTTATAATAAAAACCGGGCGCAGACATTAATACCTTAACCATAAAGGCAATAATTCCATGAAAAGAACAATCGCTTTAAGTGTGCTCGGGCTGGTTGCAGGTGTGGCTACAACATTTGGTCAAGGTACAATCCTTTTTGACTCTTATGCTGCATCCATTCCGACGACTTTTGTTAACTTTGACACTGGAGCCATCATACGGCCGTTTCCCGCCGGTATCACTGCGGCGTTAATGTATTCGCTCACACCGATAACAGACCCGGCTGGTATTGGGAACTTGCTTGCAGGTTGGTCGCCGGCATATCAATATCCTGATTCGTCGAGTCCGGCGAATGGGCTGATGACGGCATCATTTTATGCCGGCCCTGATGGCGATGGCTTTTTTAGCGGCGGTGGGAATAATGCCTTTTTCTTCTTGCCAACGTATCTGGATGGTGCCCCGGTGTATTTTGAAGTGATTGCCTATAGCGGTTCGAGTTATGCCACTGCTCTAAATCGTGGCCACTCGGCTGCCTGGGGCCAAGCGCTGACCACTGGTCTATCGCAGCCGCTGCCCATAGCATTCGCACCGTTCAACGTGTACGGCATAATACCGGAACCCACGACGCTGGCATTGGGTGGTTTGGGATTGGCGGCGCTGTTCCTATTCCGCCATAAACAGCCTTAAGCCGCCAGGTTCGATTTCCTTTCTCGCACGAGCCGCTCTTTGCAGCGGCTCTCTTCTTCGATTTTTAACCCCGACTCCGCAGGAGATGGCTTGAAAGAACGCAGGAAACGATTTCAGGAGCCACGGCTTGGTCAGCTCGCCTCCCGCCTTTCCTGAAACTTTCAACCCCGCGTCGCGCCGAAGCGCAGCGCAGACGGATCAACTCCTTCAACCACCCCCAAACCTTGACGAATAGTTTCAGCCGCGCGTAAGGTTGGGTTCGCTTGGCACAGGTCTCCGGCGCACGTCCGGTGGTTTCAACCCCTGCCATTCCGCGTGGAATTGATTCCAAAGTTTGAGTGGAATGATTTCAGCAACAAACTCGGTAAACCAATAAAACAAAAGCAAAGAAATATTATGAAAAAATCAATCGTATTAGCTGTAATCGGGTTGGCGGCGGGTGTCACCACGACCTTCAGTCAAGGTCTGGCATACTTTGACTCCTACTATCTGGACATTCCGATCAACGGCGTCGCACCTGGGTTTACTGCGGCCCTGGTGTATTCGCTCACACCGATGACAGATTCGGCCGGTAATGGGGCGATCAATCCTGGTTTCTCAACTGCGTATCAATCTCCCGATTCGTCTAATCCAGCGAATGGGCTGATGACGGCATCATTTTTTGACTCAGACGGTGCCTATTATTTTTTCGGCCACGGCAATAGCCTTTATTTCGAATTACCGTCGTACACGGGTTCTGCGAATGTGTATTTTGAAGTGCTTGCCTATAACGGTGCTAGCTATGACACGTCCACAATTCGTGGTCACTCGGCTGCCTTCGGTACCCCCTTGGCCACTGGAGCAAATTCGCCGGTTTACTTACCGTTCGCATCATTCGCTGTGAGTGCAGTTCCAGAACCCACGACGCTGGCGTTGGGTGGTTTGGGCCTGGCGGCGCTGTTTCTGTTCCGCCGCAAACAGGCTTGAGTCATCAGGTCGGATGCGAGTTGAAGGTTTCTTTATTTGCGATTTACGATATGCGATATACGCGCTGCGTTGCAGTGTGAGCGAGCTCGTAAATCGTAAACCTGCTCGCGATCTGCTCGCGATCTTTATCGGAGTTTATCGGAGTCGTATAACGTAAATTTGATCATCCATGGTTGAACTTTTTCCTCGTCGTCTCAGCGTTAAATGAATTCGCGGTAATCCGTGTAATTCGCGTCAAAAAAATCCTTGTTGAATCCTTGTGCCTTTTGTGCCTCTTCGCGGCCTTTGCCTCTTTGCGCCTTTGCGTTAAAAATCCGTCCCGCATTGCGGGATCCGTGTCTGAAATTTCGTGTATTTTGTGTATTTCGCGGTTAAATTTCCCCCGTGTTCGTCATCCCCAAAACCATGCGCGCCGTCGTCTATCGCGGCGTGAACGACCTGCGCCTCGAAACCGTCCCCGTCCCGCGCCTGGCCGCCGGTGAGCTCCTCGTCAAGGTCGCCGTCTGCGGCGTCTGCCCGACCGACATCAAAAAGATCCAGCACGGCACCGTCCCGCCCCCGCGCATCTTCGGCCACGAAACCGCCGGCACGATTGTCAAAATCGGCGCCGGAAACTCGTCACTCGTCACTCGTCACTCGTCACTCAAAATTGGCGACCGCGTTGCCCTGCACCATCACGTGCCCTGTCTCGACTGCCATTTCTGCCGGCACCATGCCTTTGCCCAATGCGCCACCTACAAACGCACCGGCATCACCGCCGGGTTCGAGCCGGCCGGCGGCGGCTACGCCGAATATGTGCGCGTGATGCCGTTCGTCCTGCCCGGCGTCGTGAAAATCCCGGCCAAAAATTCCTTCGCGGAAGGCGCGATGCTCGAACCCGTCAATACCGTGCTCAAGGCCGTGCGCCGCCTGAACCTGTTGCGCGGCGACGCTGTGCTCGTGGCGGGGCAGGGGCCCATTGGCCTGATGTTCACGCGCCTGCTGCAACTCGCCGGCGCCCGCGTCCTCGCCACCGATTTATTGGAAACCCGGTTGCGGCTCGCCAAAAAATTCGGCGCCAAATGGACCATGTTAGTCAACAGTCGCCAGTCCACAGTCGTGGGTCGGCGGAGGGCCATGGACCGTGGACTGGCGACTGTGGACTGGCCACTGAAGGCTGTGGACGCCGCCGTGATCGCCGTCCCGTCCGATGCTGCCGTGTTTGAAGCGTTGGCCCGCGTTCGCGGCGGCGGGCAGGTCCTGTTGTTCGCCCACACGAAACGCGACTCCAACATTCAACATTCAACATTCAACATTCAACTCTCAACGATTTGCCTGGACGAGAAAGACCTTATCGGCAGTTACTCGTCGGATTTTACGTTGCAGGCCGAAGTCGCGCGCCTGGTGTTTTCCCGCCGACTCGATGTGCGCTCGCTCATCTCCCATCGCTTTCCGTTGGAGCAGACCGCCGCTGCCGTTGCCTTGGCAGCGCAACCGACTGCCAATTCTTTGAAAGTGATGGTCCGCGTGCCGGCTGACGACTGAAACCGCTGACTACCGCCTTCCGACTACTGACTTCTGACTTCCGACTTCTGACTTCTGACTTCTGACTTCTGACTTCTGACTTCTGACTTCTGACTTCTGACTTCTGACTTCT
>JANWKE010000048.1 GCA_025451535.1 Verrucomicrobiia bacterium | reverse complement strand
TTAGTCTGACCGGCGCGTCCGCTGCCAATTCCGAACTCCAAACTCCGAATTCCGGACCCAGTTCCATCGTTTCCGCCAGTTATACCGGGACGGTGAACGACCGCGTGGCGCTGTTGAATGCCACGCTGCAATTCTCTTCGGCCACCATCGGCCAGACCGTTCCGCTTTTCGGCGATGACGTGGCGGTCCAGCAATTCACAGTCAAAGGCGGCAGCGCCGAACTCATCCGGGACGGCGATGGCGTGGCGGCGCGACTCAACAGCCGCGGCACTGTGACCTTGCAGGTCAAGCTGCTGGTCAAAATCGCCGGTGACGTGACCAAACGCCGGCTCGCATTCGGCATTCCACCCGCGTTGTCCAGCCGGGTCGCACTCGCGCTCGATGAATCCGGGGCGGACGTGGACTTTCCCACGGCGATTTCGTTCAAGCGCATCCCGGACCAGGACAAGACCCGGGTGGAGGCCGTGGTCGGTTCCGGTGGCCGCATTGAACTGCTCTGGACGCCGCGGATGAAGCGGGCGGCGGAAGTGGCCGCCACGGTATTTTGCCGGAACACTGCGCTGGTGATGCTTGGGGGCGGTGTGGTGAACGTGCGCGCGACGCTGGACTATCAGATTACACAAGGGGAATTGCGCCAGGCGCGGATCCAACTGCCTCCCGGCCAACGCCTCCTGCGGGTTGAAGGAAAGGAAATCCGGACCTGGGAAATCAGAAATGAAAACGATGGGCAAATTCTCGTCGTAGATTTGCTCAAAGGTGCTTCGTCATCGTGGAAATTGACCATCGAAACCGAAAAGACCCTGGCCACGCTCCCGGCCAGCGAAGCGGTGGCCGTGCCGCAGGCGCTCGACGTGAAACGCGAAACGGGACTGGTGGCTCTGCAGGGAACCGAGGAATTGGGGTTGTCGGTTGAATCGACATCCGGTCTGGAGCGGGTGGACGCAGAGGAGTTCAAGCCGGCGGGCGCCGACCAGACCGGCCGGCTGTTCAGCGTGTACCGGTTTTCCATTCCTGAATTTGCCTTGCGGGTGCGGGCCGAAACCGTCCAGCCGGAGATTGAAGCCGTGGTGCGGAATAATTTCCGCGTGGGCACCGAGCAGGTGGCGCTTTCGGCCACGATTGACTACACCATCAAGCGCACCGGCTTGTTCTCGTTGCGGATCGCTTTGCCCGACGGGTACCGCGTGGAACGCGTTGCCGGCAACAACATCCTGCAATACACCGAGCGCACGGGGAGGCCGGCCGCCGCATCGGAGACCGGCGCTCCGGGCCAGCGCATCCTTGAAGTTACCCTCAAAGACCGCACGAGTGGCGCGTACACCCTGGGCCTCGAATTGACCCGAAGTTTCAAGGAACTGCCTGAATCATTGGCTATCGTCGGCGTGCACCCGCTCGATACGGTGAAGCTCACCGGCTTTGTCGCGGTTTCCGCCGAGCCGGGCGTGACGGTGAAAACCGAATCGTTCGACGGCCTGACGGAAATCCCGGCGGTGTCCCTGCCGGATTACGCGACTCTCACCCGATCCGGCAACGTGCTGGCGTACAAATTCATTTCGGCCGAACCCAAATCCGTGCCGGAATGGCAATTAAGCGTGGCGACCGAGGCCGTCGCCGCCTGGGTGCGGGCCGAGGTGGTCAACACGTTCACCTTCACCGAAACCCTCGTCACTGGCCGTGCGTTGGTGCGGTATGACATTGCCAATGCGCCGGTGAAGGAGCTGCGCGTGAAAGTTCCGGCGGAATTCAAGAATGTCGAGATTTCCGGTCAGAACATCCGCAGCAAGGAACAAATCTCCGGAGGGGCGAGTTACACGAGCCCCCAAAATCCAAACCCGTCAGGGACTCGCGGAGCTCGTCCCTCCGACGCCAACGATGTTGTCTGGCGGGTGGAATTGCAGAGCCCGGTACAGGGCTTCTATACCCTCACGGTCACGTGGGACCACCCACGCCCGGCAAAATCGGACGCGCTGGCCATGGCCGGGGTGTCGGCGGCAGGCGTGGAACGCGAAACCGGCCTGCTGGCCATCTCGGCCAAAGCGCCATTGCAGGTGAGCGAATTGAGCGCGGTGGATTTGCAGCGGGTGGACACGGGCGATTTTCCCGATTGGGCCGGTGCGCCCGACGTTTCGATCGCGCTGACGTATCATTACGTGCGGCCGGGTTACCAGCTGACGCTTGACGTGCGGCGGTTTGACGAAGCCGAGGTGCTGCAGGCCCTCGTGGACAGCGCGCTATTCACCAGTGTCCTGGCCGATGACGGCCAGATGATGACCGAGATGTCGCTGTCCGTGCGGACCAACGGGCGGCAGTTCCTTGCGATCGGATTGCCGGCTGGCGCAAAAGTCTGGTCGGCATTCGTGGCCGGCCAGCCGGTGCAGCCGAGTTTGCGCGACGGCAAAATCCTGCTGCCCATCGAGCAATCCGGTGTGGACGACGGCGCGATGGCGGTGGAGCTGGTCTATGTGGGCACCAACACGTTCCCGCGCAGCCATGGCACGGTCGGGTTCGTTTCCCCGCAATTCGACGTGCCATTGAAGAATGCGCGCTGGGAAATTTATCTGCCGCCGGATTACGACTACCAGGATTTTGGCGGTACGATGACGCGCGAGACCGCCGCGGCCCCGCAAGCATCCTCGCAGAGTTTTTCCATGCTCGACTATTCGCGCATGGAACAGGCCAGCCAGGAGCAGACGAAGGTGGAAGCCTTGCGGGACGTGAACGAAGCGCAGCGCCAGCTGGCCAGCGGGAACGTGCGCGAGGCCAGCGTGAATTTCTGGCGGGCCAAGGTGAAAGCGGCCAAAGGGGCGGAGGAAGTCCAGGACGTCAAGCAGCTCGAAAAGGATCTGCAAAATGCCCAGGCCAGCAACCTCATCCATGCGCAAAGCGAGTTCAGCTGGCGCAACAACGGGCAAGTCAATGCCGACAAAAATACCCCGTTGCAAAGTTTGAATCCAAATCCGTCGTACGACAATGCGGCGGCGGAGCTGCAATCGGCCAAGTTACAGCAAGCCCAGGAAATCGGGGCGGCCCAGGTGCAGCCGTTGCACGTCAACCTGCCGATCCGCGGCGCCTGGTACGCCTTTACGCAGGTCTTGCAGACGGAACCGGGCAAGCCGATGACCATTCAAATGCAGGTGGCCAACACCCGGGCGGTCAACTGGCCGACGCGCCTCGTGACGCTGGCGTTCGCGTTTCTGGTGGTTTGGGGTCTGGTCGCCGTGGTGTCCCGTCTGACGATACGCCCCCGCCACGCATGAGCCAACGGAGATTATTTTGTTCGTGGCCGGCCGCCTGGCCTGCTAACCTGCCCAGGACGATGCAAAGCCCGCCGCAACCTTTTCCCGTTGTGGTTGTTCCCATTGCCAGGATTTGTCATGACCTCAACCCCGCTTGAAGCCGCGCGCGAAACCTACCGGAAAATCGCCGATAACATCTCCAAAATCATGCGCGGCCAGACCGGCCCGACCCGTCAGCTCCTCGCCGCGCTGGCCAGCGGCGGTCATGTGCTGCTCGAGGATTTTCCCGGCACGGGTAAAACCACGCTGGCCAAGGCGCTGGCCCGCTCGATTGATGCGCAGTTCAAGCGTCTCCAGTTCACGCCCGATTTGCTGCCGTCGGACATCCTGGGCGTTTCCATTTTCAGCCAGCACGACCAGCAGTTCCATTATCACGAAGGCCCCGTGTTTACTCACATCCTGCTCGCTGACGAAATCAACCGCGCCTCGCCGCGCACGCAATCGGCCTTGCTCGAGGCCATGGGCGAACAACAGGTGAGCGTCGAAGGCGAACGCCGGAATTTGCCGGAACTGTTTTTCGTCATCGCCACGCAGAATCCGGTCGAATTCCGCGGAACGTATCCGCTGCCGGAGGCGCAAATGGACCGGTTTGCCATGCAATTCACGCTCGGCTACGTCCCGCCGGAGGAGGAGACCGCCATCCTGACCGCGCAACAGCATAACCACCCGCTCGACCAGCTGAAACCGTGCGCGACGCTCGCGGACGTGCTGGCGTTGAAATGCGCGGTGGAAGACGTGCGCATCAGCGACGAATTGAAGCGTTATGCCGTGGACATCGTCGCGGCCACGCGCTCCACGGCCGGGGTCCAGCTCGGCGCCAGCCCGCGCGCTTCCATCGCGCTGATGAAAACCGCGCAGGCCCTGGCCTTGTTCGACGGATTTGATTTTGTCGCGCCGGAACAAATTCAATCTTTGGCGGTGCCGGTCATCGCGCACCGGCTGGTATTGGAACCGCAAGCGCGGTTCTCCGGCCTGGTCGCGCGCGTCGTCGTCGAGGACATCCTGAAGAAGCTCAAAGTGCCGGCGTAGAAATTTATGATCTGCGATTTACGATTTACGCAACAACGGCAAATTTCGAGTCGGCTCGTCAATCGCATATTGTAAATCGTAAATTCAAAGTGAAGCCGATTTACAGGTTGCTTTACCTGATCTACCGCCTCGGTTCATCGCTGTGGTACCGGGCGCGGCGCCGGTTTACGCTGGCCGGGCTGTGCGTCGCCGGTGGTTTCCTCGTCGCCGCCTCGGTCGGCGTGGACGTGGAAAACAATGTCGTTTACCAGGCATTCGCGTTGTTGCTGGCGCTGTTGCTTTCCGCGGTCGCGGTCGGCCGGTTTTTCCGCGCAAAATTTTCCGCGACCCGCGCCTTGCCCCGATTCGGTACCGCGGGAAAACCGCTGCCCTACCGCGTGCGGTTGAAAAATTTGACCGGGCAGGCCCAAACCGGGCTGACCTTGCTGGAAAATTTCACCGATCCGCGCCCGCCTTTTGAGGAGTGGTTTGCGTTTCAGCTGGCCGAAAACAGACGGCTCCGGCCGTTTCAAATCAGCGAGCGGCGGCGGAACAATCCGTTCCGGCGGGTAGACCCGGTGGCAGTGCCGGTGCCGCCGCTCGCGCCGCAGGGCGAAACGGAAGTGAGCGTGGAAATCCTGCCGCTGCGGCGCGGAGTCCTGCGTTTCACCGGCCTCACGCTGGCGCGGCCTGATTCCCTCGGACTGTTCCGTGCGTTCCGCCGGATTTCCGCGCCCCAAACGGTTCTGGTTCTGCCGAAACGTTATTGGCTGCCGCCCATCGCGCTGCCCGGCACGATGAAGTACCAGCAGGGTGGGGTTGCCTTGGCGGCAAATATTGGCCGGAGCGAGGAATTTGTCTCGCTGCGCGACTATCGCCGGGGCGATCCCCTGCGGCACATTCACTGGCGCAGTTGGGCCCGGGCGGGCCGGCCCATCGTGAAGGAATTCGAGGACGAATTTTTTGTCCGCCACGCCCTGGTGCTCGACACGTTTACCGACGAACTGCACAGTGAAATTCTTGAGGAAGCAGTTTCCGTCGCCGCGTCCTTTGCCTGCACGGTGTTGACGCAGGAATCGCTGCTGGATTTGCTGTTCGTCGGCCCGGAATCCTATTGTTTCACCGCCGGACGCGGGCTGGCCCATGCGGATCAAATGCTGGAAATTCTCGCTTCGGTCCGGGCGTGCGGCGATAGGCCCTTTGCGGCGCTCGAACACCTGGTCATCGCCCATGTGTCGGTTGTGAGCGGCTGCATCTGCGTGCTGCAAAAATGGGACGATGCGCGAAAACGCCTGGTGGAAAAACTGCGCGCCTTGCGCCTGCCGGTGCTGGTGTTCGTCATTGTGCCGCCCGGCAAGGCGAAACCGGATGCCGGTCCCTTGCGCGCGGAGCCGGAAAACTTTCATGTTCTTGAACCCGGCAAAATTGAGGAACAACTGGCGGGATTGTCATGAGTGAAAACGCGCCCACACCTGAAACGCGCGCCATCAAAACGCCGCCGTTTTTGCTGCTCGCGGCCTTGCTCTTCTGGGGCTGGCAATCCGGTTTGCTGCTCGCCGGCGCGGTGATGGGCATCATTCTCGAAAGCGCGCAGTTCATCAAAGCGCGTTGGGAATTGTCGGACACCGACCTCCGCCGCATTATGACTTTCTGCACGATACTGACGTTGGCCACGGCTGTTTATGCCTTCACATCCAACGAGGAGGGTGGCAGCCTGAGCGGCCTGTTCAGCGGTCCGGCGGCCGCCCGCAACGCCACGCTCACCAGTGTGCGCGCCTCCAGCGCATTTTTCCGCTGGCTGCCCATGACGCTGTTCCTGTTTATCGCGGCGCAATCGTTCAGCGCGCGCGAAAAAATCCCCTGGACCGCCATCTCATTTTATTCGCACCGGCGCGCGCAGCGGGCACGGAAATCCGGCAACCCGCCGCCGGCCGGTGGCGGCCTGAACGTGTCCTATCCCTATTTCATCGTGTGCCTTTTTTCCGCCGGCATCCATCCGAACAACGGCACCACCTCGTATTATTGGGGACAATGTGTTTTGACCGTGTGGGCGTTGTGGCCGTTCCGGTCCCGGCGTTATGGCCTCGCCGTCTGGGCGGGCACTTTGGCGACGGTGATTGTCCTTGGGTACTTCAGCCAGAGCGGCATTGGCGTGTTGGAGCGGTTCCTCGAAGGTTACAATACGGCCTGGTTCGCGCGGTTCATGCGACAAAAAGCCGACCCGATGGAAGCCACCACCGCCATCGGCCAGATCGGCAAATTGGAATTGTCCGGCCGGATTGTCATCCGGCTGCAGACGAAAAACCACGAGGCGCCCCCGGATTATCTGCGCGAAGCCAGCTACCGCACCTATCATTCCGGCAGGCAAAGCTGGTATGCGGGTACCGCGCGGAACGATTTCGCGTATCGGTCGCCCGAAACCAACCAGTCGACCTGGATATTACTGCAGGGCAAAACCAACACCGCCTCGGTCAACCTCGCCTGTTACCTCGACGGCGGCAAAGCGTTGCTGCCGTTGCCGACGGGCTGCGGCCGGCTGGATAATCTCTTCGCTTACGTCCTCTCGGTAAACAGTGAAGGTGCGGTGCTCGCCGAAGGACCGGGACTCGTCATCTTCGATGCGCTCTATGGCCCCGGCAGCACCATCGATTCGCCGCCGGACACGAGCACCAATTTGCTGGATCTGGCCGTGCCGACCAATGAAGTGCCGGCGCTCAAGCAGGTGATTTCCGGGATGATGATTGCGGGCGGGGATGAAGCACAAACCCTCCGGACCGTCTATCAATTTTTCCAGAGCCATTTTACCTACAGCGTCTGGCTGGGGCCGGACAAGCTGGCGACCGCGAACGAAACCCCGCTGGCGCGCTTTTTGTTGACCAGCCGCCGAGGTCATTGCGAATACTTCGCCACCGCCACCGTGTTGCTGTTGCGCGAGCTCAACATCCCCGCGCGCTACGCCGTCGGCTACGTCGTCCACGAACAATCCGGCCGCGGCTACGTGGTGCGCGAACGCGACGCCCACGCGTGGTGTCTCGTCTGGAATGCCCAAACCAAAAGATGGATAAACTTTGACACCACCCCTGCGTCGTGGGTGGCGGAGGAAGGCAAACGCGCGTCGTTCTGGCAGTGGCTTTCCGATCTGCGGTCGTGGATTGGGTTTCAATTTGCCAAATTCCGCTGGGGCCAGACCAATTTGCGCCAATACATCCTTTGGGCGCTGGTGCCCATGCTGGCGCTGTTGCTGTATCAAATCCTTTTCCGGCGGGGCCGGCAACGGCAGCGGCAGAAAGGGGACCCGAAAACCGCTGCGGCGGTTGTCTGGCCGGGGCTGGATTCGGAATTTTACCTGCTCGAACAGAAGCTGGCGGCGCGCGGCGTGCCCCGACAACCCGGTGAGCTGCTTTCCACATGGCTCACCCGGGCACTGGAGGAACCGGCGCTGAAAGATTTGCGCGGACCGTTGCAGGAGTTGCTGCGGCTGCACTACCGTTATCGTTTTGACCCGCGCAGTTTGAACCGGCTGGAACGCGAGACACTGACGCGTGAGGTGAAAACCTGGCTGGACACCCTTTCACAAGCGGCGGGACCGCGATAAGGCCTGGCGTGCGGCCCTCCTGGTTTCAAACAAAGCCGGCCCGGTATCGGCCCGGTCAAGGCGAGGACGCGGCCTCCAACTCCTGTAGCCTGGGTCCGACGAGACCGCCCAGGTGGTTGCCAGCGATGTAAAGCACGACCCCGAAACCAATCAACAGGATGGCCAGTGCGATGAAGGCCCGGAAATGCCGGGCTTCAAATTTTTCCAGCGACCGGACGAACGCCACCAGCCCGAACACGGCCGCGACCACAATCACCGCATCCACACTCGCGCGTTGCCAGTAACTGCCGCCCAGATGCAGCCACATGCCGAATTCGTCAAAAGTCAGGCCCATGGCCACGCCGTACAACAACGCGGTGATTTCCGCCGCCCGGCCGATGGGCCGCCGGAATACACTGTAGCCGCACACGGCCGACATCAGGAAAATTCCGTAGTTCAAATGATGCACATGCCTGCCGTGCATAAACAGGTAAAGATTCGGCATCTCGTCCGACATAATGAGAAAGACAAAAATTCGCGACAGAACAAACGTGACGATGAAACTGAACAACGCCCGGCGCGCCAGCCGGTGCGCTGTCTCCCGTCGAATGGGATGTTCCGCCGTCGTCATGAGTTTCCGGGCAACAATTTCAAATCCGGTGGCATCAATGCCGGCGCGGGAAGTGTGCCGCCAGCAACTCGCCGGCCTTTTGCACGCCGTGAATGATGCCCGGCGTGAATTCGGATTTGCGAAAATAACCGGTCATGGCGTCCGCCAGCTTCCGCCAGAATTCGTCCCCGCACTTTGCGTGAACGCCCTCATCGCCGATGACGGCGAACTTGTGCGAACGCGGCGCTACGAAAATCAGCACGCCATTCCGTTCGGCGGATTGATTCATGCCCAGGCGCAGGAATTCCGCCTGCGCGGCGGCTACCGGATCGTCAACGTGTTTGTGGCTGACGGTGACCCGGATCTGGCCGGAGGTCTTGTGTTCCGCCTCATGAATCGCCGCCACAATGTTATCGTGGTGCAAATGCTTTGAGAATTTTCTCGGGTGCATAAGTTACCAGCTCCCTCCCGCGCCGCCGCCGCCAAAGCCACCACCGCCACCACCAAATCCGCCACCGCCTGACCATCCACCACCGGACCAACCACCCCCCGACCATCCGCTTCCGGAATAATAGAGACTGCCATAGCGGAGCAGGGTGCTGCGGACAGACAGGAACAGAATCACCAGCAGAAAAATGATGATGACTGAAATAGCCTCATCCCCGCCGTGATGAACGAATGTTGTCGGTCGCTGTTCCGCCACCGTCGTTCCGGTGCCCTGATATTCGCCTTTGACCGCCGCGAGAATTGCCTGCACCCCCGCCGTCAGGCCCCCGTCGAAATCGCCGGCCCGGAAGCGTGGCGTGATTTCCTCGTCAATAATGCGTTTGCACAGGGCGTCCGGGAGGACGCCTTCCAGGCCGTAGCCGACCTCCAGAAACATTTTGTGGTCCTGGACAAAGACAAAGAGGACCGCCCCGTTGTTTTTGCCTTTCTGCCCCACCTGCCACGACCGCGCCACCCGCACCGTGTAATCGTCAATCGACGAGTCCGACTGCATTTTCGGAAAGATGGCCACCACAACCTGGTCGGAACTTTGGCGCTCGAAATTTTCCAGCGTCTGGTTCAACTGCGCTGCCGTCGCGGAGGAGGCGACGTGGGCGTAATCATTGAAATAAGCCGCCGGGGGAGGCGGGATGACTTCGTCCGCCATCAGGCGGAAGCCGAAAAGCAACGACAGGATGACGCAAAGGCGTCGCACGGTTCAGGGATTGGTGGCCGCGGCCGGCTGGTTGAAATTGAACTGGACCTTGGGCGGAGTCTCCGCTCCCGGAGCGGCGCTGAAATACGGCTTGTAGGGGAAGCCCAAAGCCGAGGCGAACAAAACTTCGGGAAACGATTTTATGGCCGTATCGTAGGCCTGGACCGCCGTGTTGAAATCCCGGCGCTCGACGCTGATGCGGTTCTCCGTGCCCTCCAGCTGCGCCTGCAATTCCTGGAAGTTTTCCGTCGCTTTCAAGTCCGGATACCGTTCCACCACCACCAATAAACGGGACAAGGCTGACGAAAGCTGACCCTGGGCCTGGTCGAAGGCCGCCAGTTTGGCCGGATCGCGCGGCGCGGAATTGGGGTCCAGCTTGACTTGTCCCACCGACGCCCGGGCGGCGGTGATTTCCGTCAGTGTCGATTTTTCGAAATTGGCGGCGCCGGCGACGGTGGCGACGAGGTTGGGAATGAGGTCGGCCCGGCGTTGATAGACATTTTGCACCTGCGCCCACTGGCTGTCCACGGCCTGTGACAGTTTGACGAGGTGATTGTAACTGGCGCCCGCGGCCACAATGAAGAACAGGGCGACAACCACGAGTACCGCCAATACCCCTAGAACGATGACGAGTTTTTTCATAATGACAGTCAAAGTCTAAACCTCCCCGGCAGGTCAACAATTACAAAATTCGCCTTTGTCGATAATCGGTCAGTGGCAGGTCGCTACCGTTCTTATTCTTCCGGCGGTGCGCGGGGCGGGCAGTTATTTCAGACCGGCTGCGTGCCGCCGGCGGTTACGGTTGAGCGGGCCCGGGCCACGCCACGGCCCGGAAGAACTCGGAAGGAGCGTTTGCGACATTGGTGATGGTGATGTTCCAATTGCCGTTTGAATCGGCTGAGTTTGTAATCAACGACTGCCATTGGACCGGCTGCGTAAGCTCGGGGGCTGATAGCAAAATGTAGGGATAATTTGGCGTGCCGCTCAGCTGCAAATTGAATGTATTACTGCTGCTGCCGCCGGGTGAACCCGGTCGCCCCGGCCCCGTCAAAGCCAGCCTGGGTTTTGGGATCTTGACAAAATATTGCGAATATTGAGGCACGGGATTGGGTGAAACAAAAATTGAGCCGGTGAAATTGGCAATGACGATCCTGCCACCCATCACGGTATTGGCCGGACTGTCGGGACAGGTGATATCGAAATGAATCCCGGAGAAGGTAACGGGATTAATATAATAGCCATTTGGATTTCCATAAATACGAGCGCCAAAAAACTGCGATTCGTAGATTTTCGTCCCGGGTATATATTGAGTTCCGTCGGATAAATAAAAAGGCCAGCCGGGCCAGATCTGCGCGGGCATGGTTCCTCGGTCCGGAAAATTGACGGAAGCGCTGAGCGGGTTGCCGGCCGCATCCATGAGATAGCCGGTCACCGAGCAGGCATTGGTGGGCCAGGTCCCGATCGCTCCACTTTCGTTGATAAACAGGTCCACGGTAAAACCCTTGAAACCGGCGACGGCTAAAAAATTATTGTTGGCAAAAAAAATATCGAATGACTGGGATTGTCCGTTGAGGACTGTGCCATTGAGACTGTCCAGGACGGAAAAATCCTGGATAAAGGATGTATTGGTCCCTGCCTTCCCGGGATCAATGGTCACAAGGACCGCTTCAGCACTTGTGACCATGTTTAATAACAAGGTGGCCCGGAGGACTCCCCAACCGGGAGAAATTTGCGTCTTTTTGCCCTGGCGATCGATCAATACTGCGCGGGTGAGTATGTTCTTCATATTCGCCTCTCAATACGGACGATTGACTTTGGGGAAATGGTTTACTGAAGGATCGGATCGAACGGCGGGGGTGTTGTCGGTTGTTCTGGTAATACTTTTTGAGTCCTGAGTCACGAGAGCAAAAGCCTCTTCCCGAAACCAGTCAAGTTCTGTTTGGGTAAAGTTATTCACAACCCGCCCCGGGCCGCCTCAAGGAGGTTCGGGGGCAATGGTGATTTTTTCAGGCTCTTCCCGGGAAGTGGAAGCGGAACCGGCTGACAAATATTCTTTATTTCCGGCCGGATGAAGTTGATGTCGGCGGCAATGTTATGGTTTCCGCACACACCGAAAGCCGATGGCGTAGGGAATGATGACCGGGGAGAAGCCGCGATAGGCGCACCGCGCGAAACCGGCGAGACCGCCCCAACTGCCGCCGCGCAGCACGCGGCCACCCACCGGGCTCGAGGCCGGCCCGCGGGGATCGCTGCCGCCCAAATACGGGCTGCCGGCCGGATACGGAGTACCCGCATACCAATCCCAACACCACTCAAATACATTCCCCGCCATGTCGTATAACCCATAACCGTTCGCCGAAAACGCTCCCACCGGGCTGGTGTAGGGAAATCCGCCGCTGGCGTAGTTGGTATTGTAGCCGGTCGGCCCGAAATCGTAGCTGTAGTCGTTGGTGTTTCCGTTGTAGTTGGCCTGGCTTTCGGAGATCGTGCCACCCCAGGGGAACCGTTGCCCGCTCAACCCTCCCCGTGCTGCCTTCTCCCACTCCGCCTCCGTCGGCAGCCGATAGCCGCTGGCGGTCCAGTTCGCATAGACTGCTTCCGTGTCTCCGTTGGAATAAACCTGGGTCATTCCCGCGTCGGTGTAATAGACCGGTGTCAAACCCGCCAGTTGCGACCGTGCGTTGCTCCACTTCACCACGTCATACCAGTTCACCGTCTGCACCGGATGATTGGCCGCCTTGCCCAGGCCGTCGCCAAAGTCAAAACCATATCCCTGGCTCGTGGCGTAGGCATAAACCACCTGCCACTGATTGGAGGTCACGAGGTTCGTATCCATGTAAACCGCCGACACAAAGACGTTGGTGGGGATGGCATCGCTCTCGCCATCCAACGCGTCCCCCATCGTGAACGAACCGGGTGGAATGAGCGCCATGCCGTCCGATGTGGTCGGAATCTGCATCAATCGAAAAAACCTCGCTGGCGCGGTATCGGTGACGGCGACGGCGGTCTGTGAACCGTAAACGGCCGGAACCACATCCGTGGCAAACATCCAGTTGGTCGAGGCCGGATTGGTGTTGCACTGCAAAACGTAGCTCGTGGCGGATGGGGGCCAAAAGAGTATGGTTTGATTGTTCGTTCCAGCCGCGCCCAAAATCAGTTGTCCCGGAGCGGGTTGAACACCGGCTGGTAAAATCCACACGAGAAACAGAAAGTTCAGCCTGGTTCTCATCATTCATTCAGGGTTGAATACGCTACGCTTCGTGAGTAAAGACCGCTTGGCTGAGTTTAACCGTTCCTTAATCTCCAGTCAATGTCCGAAGGTGGGTGGCAGCCGGTTGCTACCGCGTAATTCGGGGAGATGAATCATTGAAATCAAGATCACCGCTTCTCTGCGGTTAATTGACGGGTGCAGGTTCAAAACCAAGGTAACCGTGCAGGTTCAGAACATGGGTAACACCTGGACGGGGCGGTTTTTGGGCAATAAGCTCAAGCGTACTCTGGAAAAGAAGTGAACCTATGGAACCCCGAATGGAGTTTGGACGAGGTTCCACAAACCCAGCGCCATGATCAACAGACCGGAGAGGCGTCCGCCCTGCGCCCCGAGCGGGGCGAGCTTTTCCAGCAGAACAAAAACCGTGAGCGCGCCAATCCACCAAAGGTTCATCACGCCGCCGGCGAAGAGCAAAAGCATCAGTGCCCAGCAGCAACCGAGGCAATCAGCCCCGTGGGCCAGACCCAAACGAAACCCGCCCACGGCGCCACGTTTCCAGTGCCGGACAATGAACGCGGCGGGTGACCGGCAGGATTCGAGACAGGTGCGCTTGAAGGGCGTCAGTTGATAAAGTCCGGCGACGATCAGCAGTGCGCTACCCACCGCGCGGTCACGCGCTTCCATCATGGGTGTCAGCAGCAGCAGGTTTGCCAGCCCGCGCTGCAGCACGGTGGCGACCAGGCTGAACGCCGTCCACACGAGGAGATAACCGCCCGCGAACGCATAAACGTGGGCCGGCGCCCGCTCGCCCTCCGGGCTTTTTCGAATCACCCCCGCATACAGGAACAGCGTCGGCGCGGCGGATGGCAGCATCATGCCCGTCATCATGACCACCCACATGGCGAAGAGCAGCGAAAGATGGGCGAAATCCCAACGGCCGGTCATCATCCAGGCCGCCGGACCGGTCATCGCGCCGTACATGTCGCGGGCCATGGGCACAATGCAGGCCCAGCAAAGGGCGATGGAGACGGCCAGCGCGCCGCCAATGAGCCATCGGTCCCGGCGCAGCAAGGATTCAAGCGAGGTGCGGTCACCCATCGGCACGAGGGAGCTCAACGCACGACGCCGTGCGTGCTCCAGTGGATGCGCGCCAGATGCGCGTGTGAGCCATCGAGATTCAGCTCAATCGGGCCGCCCGCTTTGGACTTGCCGCTTAACACTTCGCTGTCGGTGAACTCAAAGCCCGTTGGCATGGTAACCCGCACCGGATGCGGCGCGCCGGTCACCGGGTTGCGAATGGATTCGGCACTGCCTTCGACGACCCCGGGCACCTTCACCCGCGCCGTGCGCGCCGAATAATCAATGGCGAGCTCGATCGGTTTGTAGAGCGTCGGCAGGTATTCGGTAATGGTCGTCGAGAAGACCTGCCAGATGAGCGAGCCGGGATCGGTCTCGTGTCCGTGTGACACGGCCTCGATAGCTTTGCGCTGTGCGGGATTGGCGCGTTCGTCAATCACGGTTTGAAACTTGCCGTTGCCGAAGTGGATGGCGCCCGGCCAGGCCGCCATGATGCCCCAACGCAGGCCATCCAGCGGCACATCGCCGAACCGGCCTTTTTCGATTTGCACAAAACAGACGGCGCGGCAATTGCCCGTCGTCGGCAGACCATTGAACTGGCAGGGACAGCCCCAGGCGCAATTGCAGTTCGAGTATTCAACACCCTGCATCTCCCAATTCACATAGTTACTCATAGGTCACTCCCGGATTATTTGCGGTTGCTGGATGACGCTCCACCGGGCACGGAGCACCCGTCTAATGGATGTCAACAGATTCACTTTTGCCATGAAGCTGACGCCTGTCAAGGGCGGTGTGGCTTGCGAGTCATCCCCGGCTTGAATACCTGCTGGCGGCTGGGCCGATGCCCAGGATTGGCCATGGAACTAAATCGTTTCATCGTCGAAAGTTACGCGGGACATTTTGGGTTAGCCTGTTGCCGGGCGCGGCTTCACCCAGTCACTTTGGCTGACCTCGCTTCTCACTAAAATTTCTCACAGCAGGAAACAAAGAAAACGAAGATTTACGCGGTCTTTCAATCTTAAATCGTAAATCGTAAACTATAAATGAGAACGGTTCTCTGCGTGCTCTGTCGTTAAAATTTGGAGCTGTGACTTTGGGCTTTGGGCTTTGGACTTTGAACCTCAACTTTAGCCTTTAGCCTGATTTCAAACTCCACCATCTCGCAATTGGCATCGAAGCCGGCGTCTTTCAAACCCAGTGAGTAGGACAGGTTCATCACGCGGCCATTTTCCCGGAACAGTTCCGGATGGAAATAGGCGCAATAGACCATCTCCACCCGTTTCCCCTGACGATTTTCAGGCACCAGGATGCGGGCCACCGGCGGGCTCCAGGGACCATAAGGCGCAGCGGCGACCAGGAAACGGATCTCCCGCGGGTGATCGAAGTCGCTCGACGAAGCCATGACGTACTTCTTCAGATACGGATTCCAGGCCACGGCGACCTGGCCGGGGACGTCGGTGACCAGCACTGTGGCGGCCTCTTGCCTGGGCGAGAATTTCGGGCCGGCGCCCGTGTAAAACTCATAGGCCTCGGGCTCCTCAATCTTCTCCGGGCGCACCCGGGCGAGGGTGACCCCCTGTTTCCCTTTGAATTCCTTGATCCCGAAAAGATAAAGCCAGCCGTCCGCCTCAATCACCTGG
>JANWKE010000047.1 GCA_025451535.1 Verrucomicrobiia bacterium | reverse complement strand
GTTTCGACCGAAACGGATGCCGATCTTTCCTTTGATACCCAGGGCCTGGTGCAAAAGGCCCATCGCTTCATCGAACTTTACAAGCAGCACGGGATTCCCCGTGAACGCATCCTCATCAAAATCGCCAGCACGTGGGAAGGTATTCGCGCGGCGGAGGTTCTGCAGAAGGAGGGAATCAATTGCAACATGACCCTGCTTTTCTCACTTCCGCAAGCGGTCGCCTGCGCCGAGGTCAACGCCAGGCTGATTTCGCCGTTCGTCGGCAGAATCCTGGATTGGTACAAAGCCAAGGAGAAAAAGGATTTCGCGCCCGCGGAAGATCCCGGCGTCATTTCGGTGAAGGAAATTTACGCCTATTACAAAAAATTTGGTTATGAGACCGAAGTCATGGGCGCGAGCTTCCGCAACAAAGGCGAAATCCTCGAACTCGCCGGCAGCGACGCGCTGACCATCAGCCCTCAATTAATGGGTGAACTGAAAAGCAGCAACGAACCGGTGGCTCGCAAACTGGATCCGCAAGCAGCGAAACAGGACAAGATCGAACGCCTGTCGCTCGACGAGAAAAAATTCCGCTGGTTGTTCAACGAAAATGCCATGGCGACGGAGAAAACCTCCGAAGGCATCCGACTCTTCAATGCCGACGCGATGAAGCTCGAGGAATTCATCTCGAAGCAAATCAAGTAGTATCGCGTTCGAGAGAGGCCGGCATCACTATCATGCAAGCGAAAGAAAGGGATATTTGCACTTACCTGAAGTCGTTGCCCGGACAGTTTGTTTCTGCCCGTGAAATCGCCCGGCGCGCCGGCGGTAAATCGCGCCATCGCGAAAACCCTCATTGGGCCGCGCCGGTCATCGCGAAATTGCTCGAGAAAAAGGTGATTGAAACCGATTCCGCACACAACTATCGCCTAATCGTGAAGGAGCGGAAACCGAAGCGATGGATTTCGCCGCAGATGAAGAAAATTCTCGAGGCCAATGGGAATTTCACGCACGTGATCGAAAACGAAGACTCGCCTGAGGCATAGCCCCCGCCGCGCCTCACGCGTGGGTCATCGGTTGCAAGTGCCCCGCAAACCATTCGGCGGCCATGGCGGCGACTTTCTCCAGCGTGCCCGGCTCCTCGAACAAGTGCGAGGCGCCCGGCACAATCCGCAGCGCCCGCTCGCAATGCAGCAAATAATACGCCTCTTCGTTCAGGGGAATGACCGGTTTATCGTCGCCGCCCACGATCAGCAGCGTCGCCGCTTTCACACGGCCCAACGCGTCACCCGCCAGGTCGGGCCGGCCCCCGCGCGAGACGACGGCGCCAATGGATTCGCGCAGCTCGGCGGCAGCGACGAGCGCTGCCGCCGCCCCTGTGCTCGACCCGAAATAGCCCATATTCAAATCTCGGGTCGCTACCGTATCCAAAACCCACCGCGTGACGTCCACCAAACGTTCAGCCAGCATCGGTATGTTGAATCGCAGGTGACGTGTGTAGGTCTCGGCCGCTTCCTCCTCGGCGGTCAAAAGATCAAATAAAAGAGTCCCGACTTTTCCCTCTTTGCGCAGCGTCCGGGCCACGAATTGGTTGCGCGGACTGTGACGGCTGCTCCCGCTGCCGTGCGCAAAGAGCACGAGGCTCGATGCGTCCGGCGGCAGGTTCAACTCGCCTCCCAGCTTTACCTCCTTGAGCGGGATGAAGATTTCATTCGTTGGCATGGCCGTTCAAAATTAAATGTTGTTCTTTGTTAAGGGGATGATGACCCGACCGTCCTCTCGCTTCTTCCAAGTCACTCAACCAATTTAAACTTCTGTGGTACTAGACCTCTTTAAGCGGTTGCTTTCAAATACGCTAAAACCCCCATATTCAATTCAGAAGCGCCTCTCGTCACTGTGAGTCAGCCCAGTAGGTGCGAATTGAGGACACATGTGTCCCGAATTGGAGCGGGCTGCCGGCGGTTCGTCACGGAATTGAGCTTGGCTGCGTAACATTGACGGCGGGCACCCGCTCTGCTTATCTCGCAACAAGTCTGTCGGAACCAAAAATCACTATGAAACTTCAAAAAGCGATCCTCCTATTCACCGTGGCCCTTGGTGCGTTAACCGGCGCACAGGTGCAAGCCAAGGACATCATTCAAACGATTACGATCAGCGTGATGGCCATTCCGCAAAGCAGCGGGACCAGCACTGCGACCACCACAAATATTCCGGCGGCCAAAGCTTCCGCACACAGCACGCCGGAATTTCTAGCGCGTCTGGCACAGGATGAATTCGCGGAAGGAAATTGGGCGAGCAACAGTTTCCCCGCGGCCGCGCAACTGGCCGTTGTGCCAAGCCAAGGTAATAACGCGGATTTTGCTGTGATCCTCGGAACCAATATCCTCGTGGATGTTTCCGATATCATCAGTTTTGACAACGGCAATGTTGAAATTGTCTCCGGCGCGCAGAATCTTCAAACCGGGTTGGCAAGCCCTACGACGAAACGGTTGCACCTGGGACAAATGACCTTTGATGACAGCTTCGCCGGAAATCCGAACGGATCGTTGACGTTTCGTTTGCAAGGCCTTTTCACGGAAACAGTCGTGGATACCGTGCCGAAAAACGGCGTTTACACCGAGACCCGCACGGCCAAAATGACCAGTGGCGTCGGCGAAGGAACCAGCCCGGGCGGACCTTTCATTTGCACCGGGACCATCTCGGCAACTGGCAAAGCAGTCTTGCCGGCGCCGTAATTACCTAAAAACAAATCACTTAATCATCCGATACGGGCCATGCTCGTATCGGATTTTTTCCGTTTATTTACCGACCGTTGTCAGACAAACCCCGAGATAAAACTCCGTGTCACGCCGATTTGCTTCCGAGCCAAAATAAACGATTATGACAACAGGCCATGAAAATCCGTTCATCCATCGTTTTAGGCAGTTTGACTCTGATCTTCGCGATCCTGGGGCAATCCCATTTGCGCGCGGAAACTGCTTTGACGGCCGATGACGTGGTGCAGAAAGCGATTTCCCGCGGAGAACAGGACCAGCAAGGCGCTGTGCCGAATTTCACCTATCGCAAAACGACCGTCACCGACCAACTCGACGGCTCCGGCAAGGTGAAGGAACACCGGGAAAAACTTTACGAAATTTCATATCGCGATGGCCTGTCGCATTCGACGCTGCTCGAGGTCAACGGCCACCCTCCCTCGGATAGCGATCTCAAGCAGCAATCGGACAACGAGATGAGCGTGCGCCAAATCACCGGCGAAAAGAAGCAGGTCAAAGGCGATAATCGCGAAAACTTTCTGACGGCGGACCTGGCGGCGCGATTTGATTTCACGCTGCTCGCCGTCACGAACCTCAACGGTCGCGCCGCCTATCAAATTTCCTTCCAGCCAAAAAATCCGGGATTGCCCGTGCACCGGATGATGGATCGTTTGCTGAACCAGATTTCCGGAACGCTCTGGATCGACGCGGATGAATTTGAAGTGGCGCGCGCGGAAATTTCGCTGCGGTCCGAAGTCAATTTGCTGGGCGGCATCATCGGCTCGCTAAAAAAACTTTCCTACACGCTCGAGCGCACGCGCGTGGCCGACGGCGTTTGGTTCAGCACGTTATCGAATGGCGATTTTCAGGGGCGCAAGCTGCTGGATCCGACGCATATCAAAACCAAATCGCAATCGGTGCATTTTCATCGCGTGGCGACGGGTGATGATGAGGGAAAGCTGGCGGAGAATTAGGTAAACAGGTAGCAGCCGAGGTAACGAGGCTCCAACTTGTTTGCGACTGTGCCCGGCCAGCCGGGATGTTTGAGCCCCGTTACCTCGGTTGCCACCGATACGTTACACCCGCCACTTCAAGTCGTTCACTTCACCGTGCTGTTTATGCGTCGTGTCTAGGCATCGCAATTCCAGTTTCATCCCGTCGTCCGCAATCGTCGCCCGCACCCAACCGCTGGACTTGCCTTCTTTGAATAGATACGAGGTCGGCGGCAGGTTGATGAAATGAATCCCGCTTTCGTCCGGCGTGATGCTCCAGGCGTGGGTATGGCCAAAGAAATACGCTTTGACCTGTCTGCGCGGGCGCATCACTTCCAAAAACGCCGCAGTGTCCTTCAGCCCCGGCACGCCATCGGTCAATCCCGGATTGTGATGCAGCATGATTAACGCGGGCTTGTCGGCATTCGCATCGAGCGATTTGGCCAGCCAATCCAATTGCGGTTTTCCCAGTTCGCCCGGCGTCGATAGCGTCTTGTCCAGGGAATCGAGCATGAACCAGTTCACCTGCGGTGTGGTAATCAGCAGGGTTTGCTTGTCGGCCACCGGCCGTTTGGCCGTCGGGTCGGAATCCAAAGCGTTCCAGAAATGTTCGCGATTGTCGTGGTTGCCCAACGTCAAATGGATCGGCGATTCCCGCAGCGGCTTCAACAAGCCCGTGAGGGTGGCGTAATCCTCTTTTTCCCCGCTGCTGTAAGCGCAATCGCCATTCACGAAAATTCCCGCCGGCCGCACTGGAAGCGCCGCCACTTCCTGCGCCACCTGTGCGAGATGGTCGGCCATATTGACGTTGTTATGAATCAACGCGCGGTCGGCAGCAATGTGCGGATCAGAAAAAAGCGCCCAGAAATGGTCGTCGCTGCGTTTTTCGGCGGCGCATAAATTTGGTCCCAGCGCCAGTCCCGCGGCCGCGAGCATGGTGCGGCGAAAAAACCCGCGGCGCGAAATCGGCGGCAGATAAATCGGCATAAAGTTTTCTACGCCTGAATTTTGTGAGAAACAAGGTGAAATCAAACCCGAATGCAGAAATCCCGGCGGCCAATGCCGGGCCAATTGCCAATCCTGAATCGGCAATCGGCAGTCGGCAATTTAGAACAAATCTTTGCTTGATGAATTTAAAACTCCGGAGAAACTTACCGGAGTCTGCGGTTTAAATGAACACTATGGAACCTGGAGCCCCCGCCGCCCGATTCCCGGGCTGGCTGCGCGTCATGCTGATCGGGCGGAAGCCCAAGCGGACGCTCATCCGGGCGCTCATTCTCGCGGTGTTCTGCTTCGTTTTTTTCAAATTCTTTGTTTTCAGATATATCGTCTTGCCAGTGCGGATCGAGGGCTACAGCATGTTTCCCACGTACAGCGATTGGGGCATCAACTTTGTGAATCGCCTGGCATATCGCCACACCCAGCCGCAGCGCGGTGATATCGTGGGCATCCGCATGGCCGGTCCAAGCATCATGTTAATGAAACGCATCGTCGGCATGCCCGGCGAGACGATTGCCTTTGAACATGGCAAGCTCGTCGTGAACGGCGAGGAAATGCCGGAGCCGTACTTGAAACATCATTCCCCCGCGCCTTTTATAGGTGCGGTAAAACTTGGTCCCGGGGAATACTATGTGATTGGCGATAACCGGATGAACTCCGAGTACGGCAAAATCGAACGCAAGCGGATTATGGGGAAAATTCTTTTATGAAACGGGCCGTGCAGATTTGCCTCGCGCTGGCCGTGATCGGGCTCGCCTGCTGGCTTT
>JANWKE010000046.1 GCA_025451535.1 Verrucomicrobiia bacterium | reverse complement strand
CTTTCTGGCACGAGTAGATTCCCTGAACGAATACCAAATTACGACCGTTCACTTCCGCTTTTTCGCCGGGCGCCTGGCTCGTTTGCGATTCAGCTTCATCTCCGCGACCTGGCGCTGCAATTTCTCCACCGTCCCGCGCAAATCCTCGCTCTCGCTCGATGCCGAACCGGCCCGCGCCGGCGCAGCTTCGGATGACGCGCCGCCAAATGAGGCCGCGAATGGCTGAAACATCGCCTTGGTCCAGGCAGCCACGGTGGGCAACGCCGACGGCAAGCCATGCGTGCGGCGAATCTGCTCCTCAAATTGCTGTTGGTACTCGAAAAAGGATCCGAGCGCCTGGTTGAAATATTTCTCAATAAAATCTTTCACCAGCAAATCGTTCATCCGGATCAGCCGGACCAGCAATGGCACCGGAAGCGAATCCAGCTTGGGCGTGTCCAGCTCGAGGATGATCTGGATAAGCAATTGCGCCGTAATATCCTTGTTCGTTTTCGCGTCCACCACCCGGATGTCGTAGTCCTGTTGGATCAGCGCCCGGATTTCCTCCAGCGTCAAATGACGGCTGTGGGTCGCGTCGTAATAGCGGCGATTCGGGTATTTCTTGATTTCCAGCTTCTTTCCAGTCACATCAGCCATAGAGGCACTCTAATTGCGCGTTTGCACAATACAAGTGAAAAGCTTCCCTTCCGGCGTCCCGAGCAATCACCCGCGACAGAGAAGATGCCCCGCTAGGCATTTCAGGTGGAACTCCTACAAATTTGTGCAACCGCACAAATAATAATGGACAGCGCTCCCGATATAAGGTAAAGATGAGTTGCCGTTACAAATTCCGCTCGGGGCCTTGGGCTGAACACTCAACCTAAGGATTAGTTTTATGAAAATCAGCGGTGCGGTAGCAATTATCACCGGAGCTGCGGGAGGCATTGGCAAGGCACTCGCACTTGAACTCGCCCGCCGCGAGATCGGCGGATTGGGTTTGGTGGACGCAAGCGCCACGGTTATGGACGTGGCGAAGGAAACCAACGATTTTATCGGGGCACCTCTGGCGACCGGCTACGCCGGGGACGTCACCGATTGTGCCTTTCGCGCCCAGGTTTACGAACAAGTTCGCGCCCGTCACGGGCAGCCGAATATTTGTGTGCCCGCCGCGGGCATCACCCGCGACAGCCTCGCCGTTAAAGTCGATAAACAGACCCTCAAGGCGTCGATTTATTCCATCAACACCTTCCGGCAGGTGGTTGAGGTGAACCTCACGGCGCCAATTTATTGGGCCATGGAAATGGTCGCCGGCATCGCGCAGGACCGGGCGCGCCAGGGTTTGAAACGCTGGGAACCGGCGGAAGAATTGCAGGGCGTGGTGGTTTTTATTGGCTCGGTGTCATCCCGCGGGAACAAAGGCCAGATTGCCTATGCCGCCACCAAAGCCGGCCTGGAAGGAGCGGCGGCAACGCTGATGATGGAGGCGATCTTCCACGGCGTTCGCTGCGCGATTCTTCACCCGGGCTACACGGACACGCCGATGGTGCGGGCCTTGGGCGAAAAGGTGATCGACGAACAAATCATACCCCGAACGCAATTGCGCCGCTTAATTCGGCCCCAGGAAATAGCGGACGCGATTTGCTTCATGATTTCCAACGCGGCGATGAGCGGCTCGCTCTGGGCGGACGCGGGTTATTTCCCCGTGGCCTGAGCGCAATCAACAGCCGTCAATCGTGCAGAAACCCCGGGGTTGTCAAACCGGGGTTGAAGGGCGTGCCGTTTTTGACCGACGAGCCAAGCAGCAGGCTGATGAAACGTCTGGCTTGCGGCGTGAGCAGTCGCCCTTTCCGCAGAACCACACCATACGTGCGTTTCGGAAAAAACTCGCCCGCCGGGATGACTTCCAGCTTTTCTTCGCCGGTAATGCCGATGCGAATGATGATCGAAATACCCATGCCCAGTGCCACGTATTTCTTAATCGCCTCCCACCCGCCGACTTCCATCGCCACCCGATAGGACAACCCGTGTTTTTTAAAGGCGCCATCCACCATCGGCCAGGTGCTGAGATTGCGCGGTGGGAGAATCAGCGGATGACGGCTGATTTCGGCAAGCGTTATCTTTTCATTGTGCGCCAACGGGTGGCCGAGACTCGTAATGAGTACCGGATCGTAAGAAACGATCGGATGAAATTCCAGGTCGTCAGGAGTGTGATTCAACGGGCCCACGGCAAAATCGACCAAACCACTTCGCAACTGCTCCAAACCTTCCATGCCGGTGACCTGGTTCAGGCGCAGTTCAATCTTGGGATGCGCGCGGCGAAAAATCTCCACGTATTTGGGCAGCAAATAAAGAATCGTCGACATGCCGGCCGCGATCTCGAGGTGTCCCTCATCAATTTCCAGGCGGCGATTGCGGAATTTCTGGTCCAGATGCTCCAGCTCCCCGATCAACGATTGAGCCATTTGAAAGAGCAACTCACCATCGTGTGTGAGTTGCATTTTCGCCCGGCGGCGAACGAACAACGTAACGCCGAGTTCGTTTTCCAGGCTTTGAATTTGTTGGGAAACGGCGGGCTGGCTTAGAAACATCCGGCCGGCCGCCTTGGAAATGCTCCCCGAAGCCGCGGCATAACAGAACCCGCGCAATTGCTGGAACCGGTTCTGTTTGTAGCGATGTTCCATAGCACGTGAATGACGCCGGCACGCGCGACATTCTTCCAATCGCCAAACGGATCCGGCGCCGGGAGTGAAAGTTCCGCTACGGGGCCGATCTTTGTGACAGCCGCCATTCTTTCACTCGCCAGCGTCGGCAAATCCGTTTTTGGCAATCACGTCATTATTTGCCGCCCTGTGGCCGGACAAACTCGCTGTTTTTCTGGGCGAGGTTCAGAAAGGATTCCATGCCGCGGGAACTAATGCGCATGACCGCATCCACATTATTCTGCGCGGCGTTCAGATAGGTCTTCATGAAATCCATCCATTTGGATTGGCTCTCAGCGATGCCGGTTGTCTGGGAAGCATCGACCGCCTTCTTCATCAGTTCGGCTCCGAGGCGCGCGTTCTTCTCCATCAATTCAACCGTTTCTTCCAACCGTTTCTGCACCACGGGCACCACGGCATTGGCCGCGCTGACCGCGCCCGTGACCTTGTTCTGCCACTCAGGGCCGGCGGCCGATTGGTTGAGCAGGGAGCACCAGGACTGCCAGGCATCCTCCTGCAATTTCAAGCCGGACCGCAAAGCCTGCTCGTAGTTCTTTATCGCGTGATCGGCGGTTTCCAATACGGGATCCTTAGCTTTTTCTTTCATACGTTTCTTTTCCTTTTTCATTGTTCAATCGCTCCTGTTCGAATTACCGGTATATATTAAAACTCCGGAAGCGCTGGTTGTCAATGGTGTTTTTTGCGTTTGCACAATTTTTCATGCAACTGCCTGATGCCCATTATTTTCTTTGTTAGCAGCACCAAATGTTATTTTCTGATGCTACACTTTTGCACACGCACAATTCAATCGGGGCTTCCATATTTTTCGTCATCCGGCCGTCCTGCCCGGGGAAGTCTTTGTGCGGTCGAACCCTGAGACCCGCTAGGAAAATTCCTTACAACAATAGGCAAATTCTCTGATGGGTGCTTACCCTATTTGAAATCGCAGGCGAAAGAGTAGAAGCATTAATGTTTTCTTGTAACTGCGTGATTGAATTAACGGAGCGAATATGAAGCAATTAACCAAACAAGTCTGTTTTGTCACCGGCGGCAGTCGCGGCATTGGCCGCGCGATCGTCACAGCGATGGGAGAAGCGGGAGCGGATGTCGCGTTCACTTATCAAAACTCGTCAGCACAGGCACTTGCGCTGGCTGAGGAGGTCAGCGCCAAAGGAGTCAAATGCCGCGGCTATCAGGCCGACGTCGCGAACACGGAGCAGATGCAGGAGGTCATCAAGCAGGTGATTGCCGAGTTCGGCCATATCACCATTCTCGTGAATAACGCGGGCATCAATCGCGACAAATCTTTTCTCAAAATGACGAAGCCCATGTGGGACGAAGTCATGCGGGTCGATTTGGACGGCGTATTCACCACAACGCAGATCATTGCCAAGGATATGGCGGAGGCCGGCTCGGGCCGCATCATTAATATTTCGTCGATCGTGGGCCAGACGGGCAATTTTGGCCAGGCCAACTATGCGGCCGCCAAAGGCGCGCTCATCTCCTTCACCGAAACGCTCGCGCGCGAATTGGCGGCCAAAGGCATCAACGCCAACGTGGTAGCGCCGGGATTCATCGACACGGACATGACGCATCGATTGACGGAAGCGGCTTTGAATCAGGTCAAAGCGATGACGCCCATGGGACGGCTCGGCAAGCCCCAGGAAATTGCCGATGCGGTCGTTTTTCTCGCGGGCCCGCATTCCAGTTATGTGACCGGCCAGGTGCTCGCGGTGAATGGGGGAATGTACATGTAATCGGCGAACCGTTCGCCGTCATATTTATGACAAATACTGTATTTTTAGCCGGGGGCGTCCGAACGGCCATCGGGAGTTTTTGCGGCGCATTGGAATCCGTGCCCGCCCCGGCGCTCGGCAGTGCGGTGGTCAAAGCCACGGTTAAACGCAGCGGAATCCCGGCGGACCAAATCGAGGAAGTCGTTTTTGGCAACGTCGTCGGCGCCGGCCTCGGCCAGAACGTGGCGCGACAGGTCACCATCGGCGCGGGACTGAACCCCAGCGTGGGCGCCACCACGGTGAACAAGGTCTGCGGCTCCGGGCTGAAAGCCATCATGTTCGCCGCCCAGGCGATCCAAGCCCGGGATTGTTCCGTGACGATCGCCGGCGGGACGGAAAACATGTCGCGCACCCCGTACATCCTGGAGCGCGCGCGCGGTGGTTATCGCATGGGCAATGGCGAACTGGTGGATACGATGATTCGGGACGGTTTGTGGGATGTTTACGCCAATGTGCACATGGGCACCTGCGGTGATCGTTGCGCCGAGAAATATGGATTCACCCGCCAGCAACAGGACGATTTTGCGGCCGCCAGTTTCAAGCGCGCGATTGCCGCCGCGGAAAAGGGGCTCATGAAAGATGAAATTGAGCCCATCCCGGTCAAAGCCGGAAAGGAAACTGTCACGGTCACGGAGGACGAGAACCCGAAGAAGTTCAACGAGGAAAAAATGCGCAAACTCCGGCCGGCTTTTGGCGAGAAAGGCACGGTGACGGCCGGCAATGCTTCCAGCATCAATGACGGCGCCGCCGCCTTCGTAGTGCTTTCAGGCGACAAGGTGCGGAGTTTTGGGATTACGCCGCAGGCAAAAATCCTCGGCTACGCGACTTTTTCGCGCGAGCCGGAGTGGTTCACGCTGGCGCCGATCGGCGCGATTGAGAAATTATTGAAATTAATTTCCCTGCCGCCGGACAAGGTGGACCTGTTTGAAATCAACGAGGCCTTTTCCGTCGTGCCCATGGCGGCGATGAAGGACCTGGGCATTCCCCACGAGAAAGTAAACGTGCACGGCGGCGCGGTGGCGTTGGGGCATCCTATTGGGGCCAGCGGCGCGCGGACTTTGGTCACGCTGCTCAACGCCATGAAACAGCGCGGCGCGCGGATTGGCGTTAACGCGTTGTGCATCGGTGGCGGGGAGGCGGTGGCGATGGCAGTCGAACTTTGCTGAGCGCACGACCGTGCATGAGGCCCCGCCCGGTAAGGCGCCACTCAACCGGGCGGGAATTGGAGAAATGTGTTATGAACGAGCCAAACAACGACCCTACAACCGAACAATCGGCGACCTTCCAGAAAATCTGGATGGAGACGATGTCCGAGACGATGCAGGCGGCGTTTACTTTCACACCCAATTCGCCGCCGCCGGAAGTGCTGCGCCAGATTCGCAGCGGGATTTTTTCCGCGCTCGCCGAATCCTGGGGGCAATTCATGCGCTCACCGGAATTCCTGGACACGATGAAGCAATCGATGGAACAAGCGGTCACGTTCCGAAAAGCGACGAATGATTTTTTAGGCAAAGCCCGGCACCAGATGCAGGCGCCGTCGTCGGAAGACATCGACACCATCATGCTCGCGGTGCGCCACATGGAGAAACGTTTGCTCGATCGCATGGAACAACTTTCAACCCAGATGAGTGGTTCCAAGGGGCCGGCCGCGAAAACAAATCGCTCGCAGGGGCGCCAAACCAGCGCCACGAAAAAACCAACCACTAACAGCCGGACCACTTCCGGCAGAAATGCACCATCATGATCAAAGCAACCGCACCGGTTAATTTCTGGATCCAGTGGCAGACCGCGGCTCTCGATGAGAGCCTCGCCACGGCGCGGAAAGTATTGCGCCTGCCGCTGCTTGGCCAACAAATCCAGCACATCCGCAAAGGCGTGACGCCCTCCGAAGTCATCTACGAAGAGGATCGCCTGCAATTGCTGCATTATCTTGGCAAAGAGAAACCGCGCCATCACACGCCGGTGGTGTTCATCTACGCCCTCGTCAATCGCCCATATATCCTGGACCTGAAAACCGGCCGCAGCGTCGTGGCTAATTTTGTCGAACGCGGATTTGACACGTACTTGGTGGACTGGGGCGTGCCCCTCGCCGCAGATCGGCATCTGACCCTGGATGCTTATATCAACGGCTACATGGCCAACGTGATCGATTACGTCTGCGAACGGACGGGCGCGCCGCAGGTCAATGTGCTCGGCTACTGCATGGGCGGCACGATGAGCGCCATGTTCACCGCCTTGCGGCCGCAACGCGTCAAAAATCTCATCTTGCTCGCGGCGCCGATCGATTTTTCCACGCAGGACGGGCTGCTGAATATTTGGACCCGAGCGGAGAATTTCGACGTGGATAAGTTCATCGATGCGTTCGGCAATTGTCCGCCGGAATTTCTCCAGGCGATTTTTCAACTGTTGCGCCCGGTCGGCAACCTGATTGAGAAACCGATTAATTTCTATGAACGGATGGAAAACGACCAGTTCGTCATGGATTTCATGACCACCGAAAGCTGGATCAACGACAACATCCCGGTCCCGGGCGAGGTGTATCGGGAATTTGTAAAATATCTGTATCAAAAAAACCTGCTGACTCAAAATCAAATGCCCGTCGGCAAACACATCGTAAACCTCAAGCGGATCACCTGCCCCGTCCTGAATATCATGGCGGATGCCGACGACCTCGTGCCGTGTTCGCAGGGAATGCCGTTCACGGAATTGGTGTCTTCAAAAGACCGAACAACGCTTCTGCTCAATGGCAGCGGCCACATCGGACTCGCCATCGGCGGGAAAGCGCAAAAAGAAATCTGGCCTCAGGCCTGCGAGTGGCTGGCCCAAAGGTGTTAATTATGCAAACCATCAAAATCATATTAGCGGACGACCATAACATAGTGCGCGAGGGGTTGCGGGCGCTATTGCAGACCGATCGCGGCATCGAGATCGTCGGCGAAGCCGAGGATGGAATCCAGGCCGTGCAATTGGTGAAAACTTTCATGCCGGACGTGGCGCTCATGGACATCCTTATGCCGCATCTCAACGGCCTTGAAGCCACGCGGCAAATCATTGCCACCGTGCCCACCACCCGCGTGTTGATTCTGTCTTCCTACTGCAGCGATGACTACGTGCAGCAACTGATGGAAGCGGGCGCGACGGGCTACCTTTTGAAACAAACGCTCGGCACCGAATTGCTCAAAGCCATCCACGAAGTCGACCGCGGCAACGCGTATTTCAGTCCCGAAGTGGCGCGTCGCTTGCGCGATCAATACCGGCAACGGCTGGCGACCGCCAAATCAGCCAAAGGCTGGACTCCGCGAGCCACCCCACAGCTCAGCTGTGCCGAAATGCGTTGAACGCGCATAATGCGCATTAAATTCTGGCGATGCGGCAAGCTTAGGCTTGAGCAATCAAGCTCATTCAAAGCCGCGTCGCCTCCCGTTCTTCCCCTTCCGAAAACCTTCGGCCGGTAGGGGTTAGCTCTGCCATCGACCGCTCCTGTCGCATCGCAAACCTCTCTGTTCCCGCCCGCAAATTGACCCGGTTAATAGTCGCTATTGAAGCTTCTGATTTTGTGTTCGCGAAGTTTCAGCGTAAACAAGCATCAGCTCAGCCAATCAATAACAAAAGCAAAAGTAACATGAAAAACATTTCACTGCCGCAGGGCGTCGAACTCTTTGGTCCGGTGACGGAGGCGCAGGCCGAAATCCTATCGAGCGAGGCTTTAAACTTCCTG
>JANWKE010000045.1 GCA_025451535.1 Verrucomicrobiia bacterium | reverse complement strand
TTCAAAATAATTTGAGACAGGCGCGACGCCTGTCCTACACAAAATGCTTACCGTAGCCGGACTTTCCAAATCATTTGGCGGACGCGAATTGTTTGACGACGTCTCGCTCACGCTCCAGTCCGGCGAACGCGTCGGGCTGGTTGGGCCGAACGGCGCCGGCAAATCCACGTTGCTCAAGATCATTCTCGGCCAGGAATCGCCGGACGCAGGCGAGGTCACATTCATCCGCGGCACGCGGTTCGGTTACCTGCCGCAGGAGAGCGAACCCGCCGACAACGAGGCCGTCCTCGACATTGCCGTGCCGCACGACCATGAACACGACGGCCAGTTCGTCGCCAGGGCGAAACAGATTCTCGCCCATCTCGGCTTCAAACAGACGGATTTCATGCGTCCGGCGCGTGAATTGAGCGGCGGCTGGGTAATGCGCGTGCACCTGGCGCGGCTGCTGGTGCAGGAGCCGGACGTGCTGATGCTCGATGAGCCGACGAACCATCTCGACCTCGAAACACTCCTGTGGTTCCAGGATTACCTGCGGCATTATCCCGGCGCCATCCTGCTCATCTCGCACGACCGCGAATTTCTCAACCGCCTCTGCACGCATGTCGCCGAGTTGCGCTCCTCGCGCGTGCTGCGTTACACCGGCAATTACGACGAATACCTCGAACAACGCGCCGCCGCGGAAGTGACGATGGCCGCCACGGCCAAGGCGCAACAGCGCGAGATTGACCGGATGCAACTGTTCGTGGACCGGTTCCGCGCCAAGAACACCAAGGCCGCGCAGGCGCAGAGCAAGCTGAAGCAGATTGAGCGGCTCAAGGAGGACATGGTGGAGACGCCCGACGGACCGGGCCCGACGGTGGGTTTCCGTTTCCCACAACCGCAGCGCAGCGGCCATCGTGTCATCACGCTGAAGCATGTGAAGTTTGGGTATCCTGAAAGCCGGAGCGCGGCTGTCCCAGCCGCAGCACACCCGAATGCAGGAGAAGCCGGGAATTCACCGGCATCCTCGGCGTTGGCAGGCGCTGCGGCTGAGACAGCCGCGCTCCATCCAAGCACCAAACTCATCTACGAAAACTTGAATTTCGAGGCTGAGCGCGGACAGCGCATCGTGCTGGTCGGGCCGAACGGCGCAGGGAAATCCACTTTACTGAAACTCCTGGCCGGTGTGTTGCACCCGCTGGCGGGCGAACACCGGCTCGGGCACAACGCAAAATCCGGTTACTTCGCCCAGCATCGCGCGCAGATGCTCAATCCGAAACACACCGTTTTGCAGGAGGCGATGGAAACCCCGCAACGGGTGACGGAACAATTCGTGCGCACCGTGCTCGGCAGTTTCCTGTTTCGCGGCGACGACGTGTTCAAGCCGGTGAGCGTACTGAGCGGCGGTGAGAAAAGCCGGCTGGCGCTCGTGAAACTGTTGCTCGATCCGCCGAACCTGTTGTTGATGGATGAGCCGACGACGCATCTCGACCTTGCGAGCGTGGACGCGCTCATCGAGGCGTTGCAGCCCTACGAAGGCACGTTGATTTTCATCAGCCACGACGTGCATTTCATCCGCGTGCTGGCAAACCACGTCGTGCGCGTCGAGAACGGCCGGCTCCGGCATTTCACCGGCGGCTACCAGTATTACCTCGACAAGACCTCGCAATCCGCCCGCGCGGCGCTGACCTCCAGTTCCGGAGGGACGAGTTCCACGAGTCCCAATAATCCGTCAGGGCATCGGGTAACTCCGCCCACCGATATCAGGCCGACTGCGAGTGACCGCAAGGAACAGCGTCGCGCGGAGGCCGAGCAACGGCAGGCGCGTTCACGCCAGAAACGTGAAATCCAGCAACGCATTGCCGCGCTCGAAAAGGAAATCGCGGAACTGGAAGCGCGTGAGCAGGAACTGACGGCGGAACTGGAGAAGCCGGAAAACTACGCAGGCGGGCGCGTGATGCCCATCAACCGCGAATTGATGGAAGTTCATAGCCACCTGGCCGCGGCGAATGCGGAATGGGAAAAAGCGGGAACCGAGCTGGCCCGATTTGAGGCGGAAGCCTCTGCGCCGTGATTCTGTTTCCTGAGTTAAAGCCGAAATGAGGTTTTAAGTTAGGCAAACCGCGACGGCGCAGAATTCTTGCCTGCACCCTCGCGTCGTTGTTGCCACCAGCGGACCACGTTTTGCCTACGGCGACCGAAGGAGGAAGAACTGCTGTGGGAAACCGGAACCCAGCCGGTTCGTAATCGCACAGCAGCCGCTTCCGTCAAAAATATTGGTCCGCATCACCGTCCAGTTCGTACGCGGCAACGCCAGGTTGGTGGACATCAACATGTAATAGGTTCCGTTTGGTGTCCCATTCGCACAATTGATTACCAGATTGGTGTCCGACAGCACGAGGCCCATGCGCGGCACACGCGCTGGTAACCCTAAAAATCCGATGTCATCAATGTTCCAGCCGGAGTAAGCGTAGGCCCCGACAGCAATCTGGTAACCCCAACGAACGTAGACGCTGGCCTGGTTCTTCGCGGTGGCAGTAATGTCGTACTGGCAACCGGTCCAGGCGGAGTCGGTGATGGCACTGGTACCATTGTTGAAGACTGGCATCCACGTGGTGCCATTGCTGGAAACGTCAACCGTGGCGTAAGCGTAAGGCTGATAATCCGAATTGAGCCAGCGTTGGAACTGCAGGATGACATTCGTGTAGCCGGTAAAGTTTAGCGGGCCGGCGGTGAGGTAATAGGGGCCACCCGCCGCAGTCGAATAATCGCCGGAGAGATTCACCCCAAAAACGTTGGCGCCCGTGGCCCCGCTGGCCGGGTCAGGATAGCCATAAGTCGTCCCACCCTGGCCCGTGGGATGGCCAAACGCCCACTGGCCCTGCCGCGTCCATCCGGGGTCGGTGTCCAGAGAGAAGGAATAGAGGCACGGCACGATTACCGGGTTCTGAGCCGTAATGGCCACGTCGTCAATGCAGACGCCATAGCCAAACCTGGCATTGCCTTCAAAGGCGACGAAATAGGTGCTGTTCGGATTCGGCAGGGAAATTGTCCATTGGGTCCACGAGGCCACACTCGTGGTATAGGTTGCCAGCAGAGTCCACGACCCGCCGGAGGATGTCCTGGAGTAAACCCTGAGTTCATCCTGGTCGGGCGGCCACCCTCCCATGAAATGCCAGAAAGTCAGTTGCGCATTGGTGGCGGCCGTACCCAAGTCAATCATCGGCGTAACCAATTTTGTCTTGTGGTCCGATTCGTCACTGTAATAAAGGAGCGCGTTGTAACTGCCTCCACGAGCGCTGGCCGGATAGCCGAAGCCGTCGCCGTTCTGGAAGCTCCAGTCCACGGTGCCGGTGACGTATTCCTGCGTCCAGCCATTGGGAATCGAACCCGCGTTTTCAAAACCCTCCGTGAAGGGTACGCCGTGGACGGTGGTGGCCGAGCCCGCCACACCCGTTGAATAGCCGGGGCCGTTGCGCACGGACCACGCCCTGTAAAAATACGTGGTCCCGGCGGACAGTCCGACGTGGGACACGGAGGTCGCACTGCCGTTATAGAGCACGGTGCCGCCGCCGGCGATCGGGTCACCGGTGGAGTAGGTCCCGGAGGGCGTCCCGAACGTGGCGCTGGTATTCCAGGCCACCATGACATTGTCGCCGGATGGATTTTTTCCCCAGGACAGGTCAATGCGGGAAGCGTTGACCGGGGCCGCCAAAAAACTGGTCGGATTGTTGGAGTCAGTCTGGACAAAATCAACTGCCCATTGGTTTCCGGAAGTCGGGGAATTGTCCGTGGACTGGCCCGTGGTGGCGATCTGGTTGACGAAGACGTAGCCGGCTTTGCTCGCGCTTACCGTATAAGTCGAGGCGGCAGGGATTTTTGCCAGGGCGTAGATTCCGTTGGCTTTGCTCGTCGTCGTATAGGTTCCACCGCCGGTCCGCGCGGCGGTTACGAGGACCCCGGCGACGGGAGTTCCACTGTCATCGGTAATCCGTCCGCTGATGATTTCGCCGGTGCCATTGGTCCAGGCATTGTAAACGCACGCATCCACCGAATTGAAAGCATAGCCTCCGGCATCAATATTCGGCAGATTATACCAGGCGGTGTCAGAGCCGGACCAGCCGAGGTTCAAGTGATGATAGAGCGTGGACAAATTATAGCCGTAACCATCACAGACGATGGCATGACCACCATCACCACTGATGCCCAACAATACCGGACAGCCGGCATCCAGGTTGGGATTCACCATGCCAATCAATCCGGGCCCGATATCAGCGGTGTTGTTATCCCCGCAGACAACATTGGCAAATCCAAAAGTCCGGACCAAAGCGCCTGGCACATCTTCCATGTACGCACCGGATTCCCCGCTCCCTTGCATGTTATATTGCATGCTGACGGAAACGCCGGCATCAGCGCACAACGCCCCGATGGCCTGGCGTTGTGCAAGTGTGCTGGAACCATTCGGGGACAGAACCATATTGCCCCAATTATAGGGACCTCCCGCGCCATTGCCTCCCAGCAGGCTCCGGCTTTGCTGCACGTCAGTCACATAGATGGTGAAGGAGGCCGTGCCGACACCATTGACGGGATACTGCCAGTACCGCATGAGTTGCGCCATGGCCGTGGCCACACAGCCGCAAACATAGTTCGCAGAAGACCCTGCCCCATATGGAGGTGTGTAGTAATTGTAGCAGGCGTTCCCGCCCACCGTGGATTGGTCCCAGGTGGTTTGGGTCAACGGCGCAACCCGGACATCTGAAACGCTTGGAAGACCGAGATCAATCCCGGCAGCAATTGGTTTGGCGCTTTTGAGCCGTTCCCATTTGTTGCGCGCAGCCAGGAATGGACCTTGTGCTCTGGCGGCCTCGATACCATTCGCCCCTGCAATCCGGCCGGGCAGATCATTGCTGACCAGCGCGCCCAAAGGATTGTCGGTGGAAGGATCGAACCGGCCACTGGGAGCGAAGCCGATGATCGGCTCGACAAGGTCGTCCGCCGCAACGATGACAAAACCGTCTGGATCCAGATAGACCACAAAATAAAGCGGCGTTCCGCGGGCATCAGCAAATGACTCCACCTGTTTTACCTGTTGTCCCATGGTCGCCTGGAGAGGGGATTGGTCTGCTCTCAGCCAGCTGACAACCGCGTCCTTCGCCTGCTGCGCGCTCACCGGGCCACCCCATACACCCTGTGGCCACATAAACAGCAGCAGCACAAGGGAGAGAACTTTGAGGGCATGAAAGATCGGGTTACCGGCTCCGTCCCGGTACAAACGGGAAACGCGCAGATTGGCGTTCGGCCGGTTTCCGGTCAGCGCTGAAGGCGAAGGGTTATCCAAGCCAATTCGAGTCTTGTTCATACTTGACCTCCGATCATGTTTGCATGGTTTAGCGGGCTGTTTGTACGGAGGCATCCTTCCGTCCGTGAATGGCACAGCTCCAACGAAAAAACAGGGCGCTGGCAAGCCACGCCAGAATTCCAGATACGCTTGGGACCCATTCGTTCCGATACTCACTTACAGTGGCTTCCCCGGGTCCTCCGTTCGCAATTTCCCGCCAGAATTGGTTTAGTCTCATACCGACTTTTCAGTTGTCACCGCCGACTGTTGCGGGACAGTCACAACCTGCAAATGAACCGGGCTTGTCGTGGGGTAGGCTCCTGCACACCTTCGGGGTCTGCTCGCGCGGCAATAACTGCCAGACACTTATCTTCCTGAAATTCAACCGTATCCTAACATGCCCTCCATCATTCGCAATCCTTTTTCTAAAAATGAACAACATTTTTAAAACTACTGTTCTTTTGGCGTCGGCGGGGCCGATTAACGGCGTATCACGATTCGGTTTCTGCGTTGCCGCCGCAGCAAGACATGGATTTCACGGATTCGCACGAATGAAACGATAGTCCCGGCGTCCCGGTGGAAGCGTCGCTGAACCTGACCGCAGCAGGGCGATGCCACCCAACGAGGTGGATGATTTGACACACGGCTGATTTAATGCGTCATTATGCGCCGCATGAAAAATTCTACATTGATTACGGGAATCATTTTGGCGGCGGCGTTCGCCTTCCTTCCACTGTCCATCCGCGCGGACGACGCGAGTTCCACCGCTTCCGCCGACGCGAAGCCCAGGCCGGATATGCTGAAGACCTGCCCGGTGTCCGGCGATAAGCTTGGCGAGATGGGTGCTCCTTACGTTTTTGTTTATAAAGGCCAGGAGGTCAAACTTTGCTGCCCGAATTGCAAAAAGGACTTCGACAAAGACCCGGCGAAATATTTGAAGAAAATCCAGGAAGCTGCGGCAAAAGCGCAAAAATAAACGTCACTTTTGCGCGCCGCGTGGTTTCGTTTTCGCGCCGCGTTTCCTTTCCAAATCGGCGACCCGCTTGAGCAAATCGGGAAGATGCCGGATGGCGATGAACTGTCGTTTCATCTCCCGGTCCGGCTGGGCCGGCGTGCCGAGCCACTTTTCACCATCAGGTATGTCGTTCATCACCCCGGCCCGCGCGGCGACGATAACTTGATTCCCAATTTTCAAGTGTCCGGCAATTCCCACCTGACCGGCGAGCACGACGTAATTTCCCAGTTTCGAACTGCCGGCGATGCCCGCCTGTGAAACCAGCAGGCAGCCCTCACCAATTTCGACGTTGTGCGCGATTTGCACAAGGTTGTCAATCTTCGTGCCCTTGCCGATGAGTGTCGAGCCGAGTGCGCCGCGGTCGATCGTCACGCCCGCGCCGATTTCCACGTCGTCGCCGATAACGACGTTGCCAATCTGCGGCACTTTGCGATGGATGCCGCCGTCCTGCACGTAACCAAAACCATCCGACCCGATCACCGTGTTGGCGTGAATGCGGACGCCCCGGCCGATTTGCGCACGCGGATAAACCACAACGTTCGGGAACAAATTTACGTCGTCGCCGAGTTTGGAGTCGTCGCCGATGAAATTGCCGCCCTGCAAAACGGTCCGTGCGCCGATGCGCACGCGCTCGCCGATAACGCAGTGCGGGCCGACGTGCGCGGTGGAATCAATTTGTGCGCCGGGCGCGACAACGGCGGTCGGATGAACGCCCGCCATAAAAGTCCGTTCCGGAAAAAAAAGCGCCATGGCTTTGGCGAAGGCGACCCGCGCGTTGGCCACGCGAATCACGATTTTTGTGGTCGAGGCAAAGCGTTTGTCCGCAATGATGGCAGTAGCGGCGCTTTTCTCCGCGCGCACGAAAAAGTCGTCATTTTCGGCAAAAGTGAGGTCGCCCGCCCTGGCGGAATCAGCCGGGGCAAAGCCTTTCAGCGTCGCCGCGGCATCGCCAAGCACTTCGCCATCAAGATGTTTTGCAATTTCTGCTGTTGTAAAAGCCATTTGATTGACTTGTCTGTCGCGGCTCACTATAAAGACGCGCGTATCCAGTTCAACCCCAACTTTTATGGCGAGAACTTTTCGCGTCGGGCTGATCGGCTACCGCTTCATGGGCAAGGCGCACTCGAATGCCTGGCGGCAGGCGCCCCGTTTCTTCAATCTCAAGGCCAATGTGGAACTGCACACCCTCTGCGGCCGCCACGCCGCGAGCGTGCAGGCAGCCCGGGCGCAGCTCGGCTGGCAAAACGCCGCGACGGACTGGCAGGAAGTTGTCGAGTCGCCGTTGATTGACATCGTGGACATCGGCGCGCCGAATGATTTGCACGCGGAGATTGCCATCGCCGCGGCGCGGAACGGAAAGCACATTTTGTGCGAAAAGCCGCTCGCGCTGAATGTGAAGCAGGCCGAGGCCATGCTGGCCGCCGCGCAAAAGGCCAAAGTCGTCCACATGGTCTGCCACAATTACCGGCGCATTCCGGCGATGGCGCTGGCGAAGAAAATGATCGGCGAAGGTGCCCTGGGGAAAATTTTCCATTTTCACGCGCGCTATGCCCAGGACTGGCTGGTGGACCCGGAATTTCCCATCAACTGGCGCCTGCAGAAAGAAACCAGCGGCAGCGGCGCCAACGGTGACATCAACGCGCACATCATTGATCTGGGACGTTATCTGGTCGGTGAGTTCAAGGAAGTCTGCGGTTTGCTCAATACGTTTGTATTGGAACGACCGCTCGCCGAGGCGCTGGCCAGGGGCGCGCGGAAAATGGGCAAGGTGACCGTGGACGACGCGGCGATGTTCATCGGCCGGATGGAAAACGGCGTCCTGGCGAACCTGGAGGCCACGCGCTTTGCCGCCGGGCGCAAGAATCACATTGAAATTGAAATCAACGGCAGCAAGGGCTCGCTCTATTTTGATTTCGAAGACATGAACCGGTTGAAATTTTTCAACGGCGACGATCCGAAGGACCGGCAGGGTTTCCGGGACATCCTCGTCACCGAGCGCGGGGTGCAGCCGTATGCGGGCAACTGGTGGCCGCCGGGCCACCTGATCGGCTACGAACACACGTTCGTGCACACGGTCGCAGATTTTGTGAACGCCTGCGTGGAAGGCAAGCCGGTGCAGCCGACATTCGAAGACGGTTTAAAAAATCAACGCGTGCTGGCGGCGGTCGAGGAATCCAATCAAAAAGGGCGCTGGGTGAAATTGTAAAACACGCGGGCCGTTTTTCAGTCCGCCAGCACCAGGTGGACAGCTTTGAGAAGAACTTCATTCGTAAACGGCTTGGGGATAAAGGCATCGGTTTGAATGTCTTTTCGCAAGTCCTCGACCTCCTTTTCCGACCCGCTGGCCACGATGATTTTGACGTCCGACCGGATTTTGCGAAGCGCCTGGATGGCGGCGCGGCCGTCCATGAATGGCATGGCCAGGTCGGTGATGATGAGATGGACGGCATCGGAATTCCGGGTAAACCGGGCGATGGCTTCCAGGCCGCTGCCGGCGGTCAAAACCTGGTACCCGTAATTTTCCAGCGTCGAGCGCATGATGGCCAGAATGGCCTCCTCATCATCCACGATCAGGATGCACTCGCCGTTGCCGGGCGGCAGTGAAATTGGCTCGACCACGGCTTCCTCAGGCACCTCGGTGGCGGCCGGGAAGTAGCATTTGAATTCCGTGCCGCGGCCCACTTCACTGTGAACGGTGATGAAACCATTGTGGCTTTTGATGATGCTGAGCGAAGTGGACAATCCGAGGCCTGTGCCTTTGCCGGGCGCCTTGGTGGTAAAGAAGGGTTCAAAAATTTTTCCCAGCTGTTCGGCAGGAATTCCCGAGCCGGTATCGGCCACGCTGAGGCAGAGATAATTTCCCGGTCTGGCATCGGGATGCAGCGCAACGTCTGCCGGTCCCAATTGCGTGTTCTTCACGGACAACGTGAGCGTTCCGCCCCGGGGCATCGCGTCGCGGGCGTTGACACAGAGGTTGAGCAACACCTGGTGCAATTGAGTGGGCAAACCGCGAACCGGCCACGATGACCTGTCCACGGCCACCCGGCAATGGATGGATTTGGGAAAAGTATCGGTGATGATCCGGCCCATTTCCTTGGCCAATTGGGCGGGGTGGATGAGGTGTTTTTTGGCCTCGCCGCCGCGGACAAAGGTGAGCATTTGCCTGACCATATCGGCGCTGCGCCGGGCGCTGGTTTGCATGGTGTCCAGAACACTCGCGGTTTCCGGCGAGACGACTTCTTCACGCACAATTTCCACGCCCATGAGGATCGGTGAGAGGGTGTTGTTCAAATCATGGGCAATGCCGCTGACCAGGACACCCAGGCTTTCCAACCGTTGCGCGCGGAGAAATTGCTCCTCCAGCAATTTGCGTTCGGTGATGTCGGTATTGATGATGAGCAGGGACTTGGGCCGGCCTTGTTCATCCCGGATGAGGGTGGAACGGCCTTGAACGATGACGGGCCTGCCATCCTTGGCGAGTTCATGCAATTCACCGGCCCATTCGCCGCGTTCCCTGACACTGGTAATGGTTTCCTGGAGTTCCGGTGGCGGTTTTCCATGAAAGAGCACTTCCACAAGCGGTTTCCCCATGACTTCGGCAGCGCCCCAGCCATAAATCCGTTCGGCGCTTTGGTTCCAGTAAACAATCCGTTCATCCAGATCGGCCACAATAATGGCGTCGCGGGCCTTATCCAACAACGCGGCCTGTTCGCGGATTTTCTCCTCGGCCTGTTTGCGCTCGCTCATGTCAATTGTGACACCGACCATGCGTTGCGGTTTGCGGGCGGGGTCGTACATGACCGAGGCGCGCTCTAAAACCTGTGCGTAGAAGCCGTTGGCGCGGCGGATGCGATGTTCATCCCACCAAACGCGTCCACCGCTGGCCAATAACGTGGTGATGCCCGTGGTAACACGACCTTTGTCATCGGGATGAATCAAATCCAGCCACCATTCCAGGGTGACGTCGATGTCTTCCCGGGAATGGCCGAAAACAGCCTGAAAATTCTCACTGAACCAGACCTGGTTGGTTTTGATATCCCATTCCCAGACGACGTCGTTGGTGGCGCGGGCAACAATGCGAAAACGTTCCTCGCTTTGCTGCAACGCCCTTTCCGCCTGCTTACGCAAGGTCCGCTCCTGCCGGCTGCGCAAGGCACGGCGAACGGCCGGCGCCAGCCGGCTGGGCCGCTGTTTGAGGACGTAATCCACCGCGCCGTTTCGGAGACTTTCCACGGCAGCTTCCTCGCCAATGGTGCCGGAGAAAAAGATAAACGGAGTTTCCGGGCACACTTCGCGCGCCAGTGAAAGCGCGCGCAAACCGTCGAACGACGGCAGGGTGTAGTCGGAAATGATCAGATCGTATTTGTTTAGTCGCAGGGCAGAGTCGAAATCCTCACGTGTCTTCACCGCGACCAGTTCACAGGCCAGCCCCTCGGCGAGCAGCATCTCGCGAACGAGAACATGGTCGTTCTCGTTGTCTTCCAGATGCAAGATACGCACCGGACGCTGGATGAAATCAGTAGCCATCAATTGGTGCGTTTGACCGTACCGGGCGGCGGTTCGTTGATAATGGCCCAGAAAAAGCCGATTTGCTTCACCGAGTCCACGAATTTCTGGAAGTCCACCGGCTTGACGACATAAGCATTGACGCCCAGTTGATAGCTGTTCACCAGGTCCTGTTCTTCCCGCGACGAGGTGATCATCACTACCGGCACGTGCTTGAGCGCAGGGTCCTCCCGCATCTGGCGCAGCACTTCGAGGCCATCCACCTTGGGCATTTTCAGATCCAGCAATACCACCACCGGCAGGCTGTTGGCGTGGCCGGCGAATTTGCCGCGATGGTAGAGATAGTCCAACGCTTCGGCGCCGTCGCGAGCCGTGATGACCTCGTTGGCGAGGTTATGTTCTTCCAACGCCGCCAGGGTTAGTTCCACGTCGCGCTCGTTGTCTTCCACCAGCAGAATGCGTTTTAACGGAGCCATGAGTTATCCTTTTGTTTCAGTTGGGGTTTTCGGCAGGGAAAAGAAAAAAGTCGCGCCGCCCTCAAGTTTTCCATCCGCCCAGGTGCGGCCGCCGTGGCGGTGAATGATGCGACGGACGTTGGCCAATCCGATGCCGGTGCCTTCAAATTCCTCCGCGCGGTGCAGGCGCTGGAAAACACCGAACAATTTATGCGCGTATTGCATGTCGAACCCGACGCCGTTGTCCCGCACAAAAAAGACGAGTTCCCCGTTGTCCGAGTTACAGCCGATCTCGATTTCCGCCTCCTGCCGGGTGCGGGAGTATTTGACCGCGTTGGCAATCAGGTTCACCCAGACCTGGCGCAACATGGCGGCGTCGGCGGTGACTTCCGGCAGCGGGGCAATTTTCCAGTTGATTTGCCGGCCATGGATTTCGCTTTGCAGACCGCTGATGGCTTCGTGAACCAGCGAATCGGTGGACACCTTTGCCTGCCTCAATTCGGAGCGGCTCATGCGCGAGAAGACCAGCAAATCGTCAATCAACGACCCCATTTGCCGGGCGGAATCGGCGATGATGTCCAGATACCGCCGCCCGCGCTCATCCAGCTTTTCGCTTGCCTGCTTGTTGAGCAATTTCACGAACCCGTCAATATGACGCAGCGGCGCGCGCAGGTCGTGCGAGACAGAATACGAAAACGCTTCCAGTTCCTTGTTGGCGGTTTCCAACTGCGTGGCACGGTTTTGCAAATCGGCATTGAGTTGGGTGATTTGTGCCTGTGCCCGTTTTCGTTCCGTAATGTCACGGCCGGCGGCGTAAATTAAACGTTGCGGCACGGCGGCACGCGCATTCCAGGAGAACCAGCGCCAGGAACCGTCCCGGCAGCGGAAACGGTTTTCGAAATTGACGGTTTCCATGCCGCCCGCCAGTTTTTCCACCTCCGTCTGCGACGCGGGGACGTCGTCGGGATGGATAGACTCGATGAATGGTTTGGCCATCAGTTCTTCGCGGCTGAACCCCAAAGTGCGTTCCCACGCGGGATTCAACGCCTTGAAGTAGCCGTCGAAAGTGGCGATACAGATCAAGTCTCGCGACAAATCAAAGAAGCGGTCGCGTTCTTCTTCCGCCCGTTTGCGCTCCGTGATGTCCGTGGAAATGCCACAGATGGCAACCGGTTTACCCGGCAGGCCACGCAAGAGAAATTTGACAGCCAGATGCGTGTGCAGCCCATCGGCATATTGGACGGTTTCCTCAAATTCCAGGGGCTCCTCGGAACGAAGTATTTTCAGGTCGTGCTCGCGGGCAGCCTGCGCGATTTCCTTTGAAAAAAGATCAAACCCGGTCTTGCCCACGATCTGTTCGGGAGCGGAGCCAACAATCCGGGCAAATCGGCGGTTGACGAACAAATAGCGTCCTTCCTCGTCCTTGAGGAAGACGACGGTGGGAGAATTATTCAGGATGGATTCAAGCGTTGTCCGCGTCGTCTGGACCTCTCTTTCCGCCAGCGAGCGCAATTTCAAATCGCGGTGGATCAACAGAATCGCTGCCAGGCCGATAATACACGCCAGCGCGCTGCCAATAAAAATGACGATCAGACTGGTTTCCGCGCTCGTCCGGGCCATTTGTTGACGTTGCGAGAGCAAACTGTTTTCGGTGTCACGCATTTCTGTGATGTCCCGCCAGACCTGATCCATCAAATCCCTCCCCTGGCGCAAAGTGGCGACATCACTCGTAACCGCTTGAAGGCCGCCCTCTTGTCGTAATTTGATCCGGTCGTTCAACACGGCCAGCCGTTGCGAGATGACTGACTGCAATTTGTTCAACCGCTGCTGCTGTTCGGGATTGTCCGCAGTCAGTTTCCGAAGCCTTTCGAGCCACGCACTGACTTGCGCCTGGGCGGTTTGAGAATCCTTCAAAAACTGTTCGTCGCCGGTCAATAAAAAGGCACGTTGCCTGGCTTCGGCATCGGTAATCGTCGCCAGGCCGGATTCGAGTGTGGCAATGACTTCGTGCGTGTGCACCACGAGCCTGTCCGTCGTGATAAACCGGATCGTGGTGCGATAAGCCAGCCAGCCTATCACCACCAGCGCCACCACCGACGCAACGAATCCGACCAGAATTTTATTTTCGACAGAGGCCTTCATGTAAACCTGCTCTTGACAGGTAGATTAAGCACTTCGATGAGACACTTTATTGAATGTAATTTCCTTCGACGAAAAAGGCAAGCTGGCCCGTGACAATTGGTTGTGACAATTTGGCTTGCCCGCACCGGTTTTGACGCGTATTAAAAGGGCAATCGGAGACATGCCCGCGTGGCGGAATTGGCAGACGCGCTAGATTCAGGTTCTAGTGAGTAACATCGTACAGGTTCAAGTCCTGTCGCGGGCACCAAATGCCGGAGCACTGCGTTTGAGTTCTTTGCATAACCTTCAAATTCGTCCGGAAATCCGTTCGACAGTAAAACCAGCTCAGGTTAATCTCCATGCAAAGCATGAAAGTTCTGTTTTTGAACGGGCCGAACTTGAATTTGCTGGGACAGCGTGAGCCGGAGGTTTATGGCCATGAGACCCTGGCCGACATCGAGGCCAAAGTCCGCCAACGCGCCGCTGCTCTCAAACTCGCGGTGGACTTTCGCCAATCCAATCTGGAGGGTGAATTGGTCGATTGGGTTCAACAGGCAAAAGGAAAATTTGACGTCATCGTTCTCAACGCCGCTGCTTACACTCATACGAGTATCGCGTTGCGGGATGCCATTGCAGCGGTTGAAGTCCCAACGATTGAAATCCACCTTTCAAATATTCACGCCCGCGAAAAATTCAGACAAAAGTCCCTCATCGCACCGGTTTGTTGTGGACAAATCACGGGATTCGGCCCGAAATCCTATTTATTGGCGCTTGAAGCTTCAGTTGACGTTAAAGCTAAAACAAATTGAGGCTAAAATTGCAATTTTTAGGTTTTTTTGACTAAAATCATATCTTGTTTTAGCTCTTGACGTCGGCACCTTTGAGTAATAAAATGTTTCAAATTCGTAACGGATCAAGGCAGAGTCGTAACACGGCTGCTGCTTTTTTACTTATAGGCAAAGCCAGGACTTTTAACAACTTTAACGAAACCGAAACGTGGATCTTAAAGATATTAAGGCCATAATAGACCTGATGAAGAAGAACTCCATTACGGAGTTCGAACTGGAAAGGCAGGATTCCAAGATCAGGTTGAAGCGTGGATTTAATGGTTCTACGTCCCCCGCAGCTTCCTATGAGGATACGTTGACGCTTCCGCCAATTCAGCCGGTGATTTCTGTTCCGCCAGCAGTTCCAGTTGGGAACATGCCGGCGGCGGCAACTGGCGAAGTTGAAATCAAGTCTCCGATGATTGGCACGTTTTATCGGGCGCCATCCCCTGAAGCTGCCAGTTATATTGAGGTTGGTTCTGAAGTCAATCCCGATACGGTAGTCTGCATCATTGAAGCAATGAAAGTGATGAATGAAATCAAAGCGGAGGCCAAGGGTGTTATCACACAGGTTCTGGTCGAAAACGCCAAGCCGGTGGAATTCGGCCAGCCCTTGTTTAAAGTGCGTCCGACTTAATGACGCGCCATTCAATCCTTTCACCTTCACTGTAAATCCATGTTCGAGAAGATTCTGGTCGCTAATCGCGGTGAAATCGCGGTTCGGATTATTCGCGCCTGCAAGGAGTTGAATATCCGGACCGTGGCCGTTTATTCCGAGGCGGATGCCAATTCAATGCACGTGCAAATGGCCGATGAAGCCATCTGCATCGGCGGGCCGCCCGCGGCGGAAAGTTACCTGCGCATTGACCGAATCATCAGCGCGGCCGAAATCACGGACGTGGACGCAATTCATCCGGGCTATGGATTTCTTGCCGAAAACGCGCACTTTGCCGAGGTCTGTGACAGTTGCAACATCCGTTTCATCGGTCCCAGCCCCCGCGCCATGCAATTATTAGGGGACAAGGCCGTGAGCCGGATGCTCGCCAAAAAGGTCGGAGTGCCCACGCCGCCGGGGTCGGATGGCGCGGTGGAAAAGGAACAGGACGCATTGATCATCGCCAAACGCATCGGTTATCCGGTGATGATCAAAGCGGTGGCGGGCGGCGGCGGGAGAGGCATGCGCGTGGCGCACAATGATATTTCTCTGGTGAAGGGTTACCATACCGCCCGTTCTGAAGCCGAAAAGGCGTTTGGCAATTCCGGTGTTTACATTGAAAAATACATTGAGAATCCGCATCACATAGAAATTCAGGTTCTCGGCGATCATAAGGGCCACATCATTCATTTGGGTGAGCGGGATTGTTCCATTCAACGCCGGAATCAAAAGGTGGTCGAAGAAGCGCCGTCGCCATTGCTGGAACACAAGTTCCGCAAGTTGCGGGAGAAAATCGGCAAGGCGGCCGTCAAGATTGCCGAAGCGGCGCACTACACCAGTGCCGGCACGGTTGAATTCATCGTGGACAACCTTGGCAATTATTACTTCCTGGAGTTCAACAAACGGATTCAGGTTGAGCACCCGGTCACCGAAGAAGTCACCGGCATTGATTTGGTGCGTTATCAGATCCTGCTGGCCATGGGAGAGACGTTGCGCCATTCGCAGGGGGACATCCAAATCAAGGGTCACGCCATCGAATGTCGCATTAACGCCGAAGATCCCTTTGACGATTTTCGTCCCAGCCCCGGACGCATTGAGATGTATTTTCAACCGGGCGGCCGCGGGGTGCGCGTGGACACCCATGCTTACGCCGGATACACCATTCCGCCGACATACGATTCAATGATCGGCAAACTGATCACGACCGGCAATGATCGGCGGGAGGCCATGGACCGTATGAATCGCGCGCTGTCGGAGTATATGATTACCGGCATTAAGTCGAATGTCTCCTTCCAGCAGGCCATCATGCAGGATCCGAATTTCCGGCGCGGGGTTTATTCAACCGGTTTCATCGAGCAATTGCTTGGCGGCGCCCGGCGGGAATTGATTGACGAAAAGGCTTAGGCCTCGACACTTTTTGTTGACTTCATTGGTATTTATGCTAAAACGATGGCGCTCATTCAAAGAATGAACGTTGTTGGTGTCAACCAGACAGATTGTCCGTAACAGAATTAGAAGAAAGTGACATTCAGTGAACCTGCCGGTGCAGTCCTCCCACGTGTTTCCTTGAACAGGCCCAGTGCATTATGAACCCGACCAGATTGTTTGTAGGCAACCTCTCATGCCAAACGGGGGAAAACGACTTGCAGGACTATTTTGCCCAGGCCGGTCCGGTGACCTCGGTCAATCTCATGCTCGACAAAACCACGGGCAAATCCCGGGGCTTTGCGTTTGTGGAATTCGCCGAAGCCGAAGCCGCGCAGCGCGCCATTGACCAGCTCCATAACAAGGAATTCCAGGGCCGCCAGCTTACCATCAACGTCGCCCGCCCGCGGGAGGAGCGGCCGCCACCCTGGGGAAACGAACGCGGTGAACGCCGCGAGCGTCAATAATTTCAGGCAATTGCTCCTGCGGCCGGATGGGCTGTTTTGCCCGCCCGGTTTTTTGAATAAGGGTTTGACACCCGCAGGATGCCGTTTATCTTTAACCAACAAAGACTATGGCTGAGACACCTCCGAACATTTCCCCGGGTGCTGTGCTGCCGCCGAAAAAAGAAACCGGCCAAGTTCAGCCCAAGAAAGAAACCGTCCGCATTAATTTGCCGCCCAAGCCGTCCGCCGCGCCGACCATTAAATTGCCGACCCTGCCGCCCGGTGGCCCAACTGGTGCGCCAAGCGCCATCGCGGCTTCCACGCCGCCTCCGCAGGTGGCGGCTCCGCGCGCAGCGGCGGCCGCTCCCGTCACCCAGGCGCGCCCCGCCCCGGCGATGCAACGGCCCATGGCCGCAGCGGCCCCGGCGATGAGCGGACTGGACCAGATGCTCGTGGTGATCGCGGCCGCCGCCGGGCTGTTTGCCCTGGTCACGGTGATCTGGATGATGCTCATCCCGACGGCTTGAAGTTTTCAGAAGTCGTTCAAACCCTGAATGTGTTTTTGACGTATGGCCTCTCCTCTCATTCTTAAGCTTACGCAGGAAAATTTTGCCCAGCAGGTTTTGCAGTCGCCCGCGCCCGTGCTCGTGGATTTCTGGGCCGAATGGTGCGGCCCCTGCAAGATGATCGCACCGTTGCTGGATGAACTCGCCGACGAATATGATGGCAAGGTGAAAATCGGCAAGGTCAATGTGGACGAACAGCAATCGCTGGCCGCCGAATACGGTGTCCGGGCCATTCCCACGTTGCTCGTTTTTCAAAATGGCCAGGTGGCCGACCAGATTGTTGGCGCGCGCAGCAAGCGCGACTTCAAGGCCAGCCTCGACCGCGTTGCGGCCTGAGCCCTGCCCGGGCGTATGCCGTTCCTCGTCACGCCCCGGCAATTGGATCAACGCGCCGAATTGTTCCATCAACTCGCCCAGCTCACGTCCGCCGGGATCGGCATCATTCCCGCACTGGAACAAATCAAGCGCAGCCCGCCCTCACGCTCCTACCGCGAGCCTTTGCAACATCTTTTGAATGAACTGGCCGCTGGCGCGACGGTGACCGATGCCTTGCAACGGCTCGGCTGGCTGCCCGCGTTCGATCTGGCGTTGATTGAAGCCGGCGAACGCAGCGGCCGGATTGACGCCTGCTTCCATCTGCTCGCCGGTTACTACAACGACCGTGCCCGTCTCATCCGCCAGACGGTCGCCGATTTGATGTATCCGGTGTTTGTCTTTCATCTCGCCATTTTCGTCTCCACCCTCCTCGAGTTCCTCTGGTCCGGTCCCTGGCTCCTCGTCTTGTTGGGTGGATTGGTTCCGCTATACGCCACCACCGTTTTTCTGATTTATGCCGGACAGGACCGGCACAATGAGGCCTGGCGGGCGAAGCTGGAATCGGTTGTGCGTTTTATTCCGGTTTTGGGAACAGCGCGGCATTATCTGGCGTTGGCACGGCTCGCGGCGGCGCTCGAAGCCCTCATCAGCGCCGGCGTCAACATCTTTGAAGCCTGGGAATTGGCGGCGACCGCAAGCGGTTCGCCCGCCTTGCGCCGTGCCGTGGCCGACTGGAGGCCGAAAGTAACGGCCGGTCAAATGCCGTCCGAAGCCGTGCGCGCCTGCCGGTTGTTTCCTGAAATGTTTGCCAATTTCTATGCCAGCGGCGAAGTCAGCGGCAAACTCGACGAATCGCTCCGTCATTTGAACCAGCTTTATAACGAGGAAGGCTCGCGCAAACTCCACCTCGTTTCGAGGTGGGTCCCACGTTTCATTTATTTCATGGTGGCCCTTTTCGTCGGTTACATTGTAATCCGCTTTTGGACAAATTATTTCAATCAGATCAATCAGATGAGCCACTTCTAGTTCCGCTTTGCGCACCCGACGTCCACGCATTAATTTCGCTCCATGACGTTGACTGAATTGTTCGCCAACGAGGAATTGCGCCGGCAGGAATTTCCCGTCGTGCGCGATAAGATTTTTCTGGCGCACGCGGGCGTCTGCCCGTTGCCGCGGCGCGTGGCGCAGGCCATTTCCGATTGTGCGCAAAGCGGCACCACCAATGATCAGGAAACGCTGGTTTTCCCCCGGCGTGTGAACGAAGGGCGCAAGCTCGCGGCGCAATTGTTGCACTGCCGGCCGGATGAAATCGCCTTCGTCGGTCCGACGTCGCTCGCCTTGAGCTTCGTCGCCGCCGGACTGAATCTGCGCCGGGGCGACAACATTCTTATTTACCACGACGATTACCCGTCCAATGTCTATCCGTGGACGGCGCTGGCTGAACGCGGTGTGGAAGTTCGCCTGCTGAACACGCGCGGTCTCGGTGTGATTCGCCCGGCGGAAGTGACCGGACAGGTGGACGAAAATACGCGGCTCGTTGCACTCGCCTCCTGCCATTTCATCAGCGGTTTCCGGATTGAATTTGAGGCCATCGGAAAATATTTGCGCGAACGCGGAATTCTTTTTTGCCTCGACGCCATTCAGACCCTCGGCGCATTTCCGGTCATGGTTGAACATGTGGATTTTCTGGCTGCCGACGCGCACAAATGGCTGCTCGGCCCCTGCGGTGCGGGTGTGTTTTATGTCCGGCAGGAAGTTCAGGACCGTTTGACTCCGCCGATTTACGGCTGGCACAACGTCCATAACCCGAATTTTGTCGCGCAGGAAAAGATCGTTTTCCGCAGTGGGGCGACCAAGTACGAAGCCGGGACGCACAATCTGGTGGGGCTGGCCGGCCTGGTTGCCGCCATGGAACTGGCTTTGGAAATCGGCGTGGAAAATATTGCCGCCGAGTTGATGCGCAAGCGCGGCCTGCTCGGACCGGCGTTGCAGGCCAAAGGTTTCACGGTTTTGAACGCAGACGTAAAATCGGAAAACGCCGGCGCCATCGTTTCCTTTCACCAACCCGGTAAAGACCTCGCGGCGTTGCACAAAAAACTGGCGGATGCGGGCATTGTCGCGTCACTGCGGACGGACCGCGCGGGAAAAAATTACATCCGGCTTTCGCCGCATTATTACAACACGGACAAGGAATTGCAGCGGATGCTGGAATTATTGTAAACGCGCGAGCGCCACAGGCAGTAAATGGCCGGTAGATTGCGTTTTCAATGACAGCCGCAAGTTTCACCACGCAACCCTTCAACACCCTCTTTGATGATAATTGGCAGCATAACAAGCGCGGCCATGGGGTCGGCCCACCACCAGCCAAACAGCGCGTTGAGCGCCAGGCCGCAAAGCAGAATTGCCGCCAGATAACCACAAATTGAACTCTGCTTTGAATCCGCTTCCATTGCGCGGCTGTTCAAGCGCGCGGCGACCCGCCGCTTGGCGCGGGCGAGCAACGGCATGATGATCAGGCAGAGCACCGAAAAGGCGATGCCGAAGTAACTAACACTTGGCGGCTGACGTTTCACCAATGATTCAACGGCTTCCCAACCTACATAGACCGCGAGCAAAAGAAAACTCACGCCCACGAGCCGGAGCGCAGTGCGCTCGCGTTTTTCGCCAAACTCGTGATTCAGTCGCCAAAGCAAAATCGCGCTTGAGCCCACCTCAATCACGGAATCCGCTCCGAATCCGATGAGGGCGATGCTGCCCGCCAGCATACCCGCCGCAATGGCCGCCAATGCTTCAAACGAAGTCCATGCGAGGCTGATATATTCAATCCGCCGTCCAGCATGGAGGTCGGAGGCTGACTCTTTGGCCGGGGTCGCGGACTTGCAGCAGTCAGAAGTGCATTCGTCTTGCATCGTAGCATGGACTTTAACAGCCGTGTCGTATTAAAGCAACCGATGCCTTGGTCAGCATCGTAGGCTTTCTTGGTTTCGATGTCCCAATGCCAGGTGTCTTCAAAGGCGTGAATCTGGCTGGCGGCGTCGGTGCCATCCTTTTCGTGGAAAAAGGCGTTGGAGTTTTGGGCGGAATTGAAGGGCGGATCCAAATAAACGAGGTCAATGGATTCGTCCTTGAGGTAACGCTGGAGAATTTCGAGGTTGTCGCCGTAGTAAAGCGTGCCCATGCGCGGACAATATGGATTTCACCGTCAGCGTTCAACAGCCGTTTGACTGGTGGAATACTCAAACATCACGCGTCGGGCTTTCATTCTTTGCTGCCGGCGGTTTTGTTTGAAAGCATCTTCAAACTGCGTGAGCGCCATAGATAATATACGGCCGGGAAAACAACCAGTTCCATGATGACCGAGGTCACAACGCCGCCAATCATCGGCGTGGCGATGCGTTTCATCACGTCGGCGCCCGAACCGTTACTCCACATGATGGGCAGCAGGCCGGCGATGATTACCGCCGCCGTCATGGCTTTGGGGCGCACCCGCCGGACCGCGCCGTGATAAATGGCATCGCGCAGGTCGGTCAGATTCCGCATCCGGCCGGTTTTGATCCAGTCCGCGTAGGCAAGGTCGAGGTAAAGCAACATTACGACACCGGTCTCGGCACTGATGCCGGCCAGCGCAATCAACCCGATCCAGACGGCCACGCTTAAATTGTAGTGGAGCCAGTAAAGCATCCAGATGGAACCGACCAGTGCGAACGGGACCGCCAGCAGGACGATGGCGGTTTTAACTCCCGACTGCGTGTTCAGGAAGATGATCAACGTGATGATGAGCAGCGTCAGGGGCACTACCACCATCAGCCGGTGTTGGGCACGAAGCATATATTCATACTGGCCGCTCCAGAACAGGTTGTAGCCGGGTGGCAGTTTGATCCGGCCATCCGTAATGGCCTGGTCCACCGTGTGCATGGCGGTCTGGACGTAGGTGCCTACGTCAATGTCATGGATGTCCACATAAACCCAATCGTTGGGCACGGCGCCTTCGGTTTTGATTTCCATCGGCGCGTCCACGACCTTGATGGTGGCGAGTTCACCCAGCGGAATTTGCGCGCCGGTAGGTGTGGGAATGACAATGTCATGCTTGAGCGCATGCAAATCGGAACGGAAATCGCGGTCGTATCGAAGATTCACGGTGTAACGCTGCAAACCTTCAACGGTCGTTGTCAACGGCATGCCCCCGAGCGCAACGGACAACACGTCCTGTACGTCAGCGACGGTCAGGCCGTAACGCGCAATGGCTTCGCGATTGATTTCAAATTCAATGTAACGCCCGCCGGTGACGCGTTCGGCAAAGGCGCTGGCGGTGCCCGGCACCTGGCGGACGACGGCTTCGACCTCCGTGCCGATGCGTTCCAGTTCGTTCAAATCCGGCCCGGCGATTTTGATGCCGACGGGCGTTTTGATGCCGGTGGAAAGCATGTCGATGCGCGTCCGGATCGGCATGGTCCAGGCATTGTTCAAACCGGGAATTTGCACGGCCGCGTTCATCGCGCTGACCAGTTCGTCCGGCGTGCGGCGGCGATGCGCGATGACTTTTCCGTTGTCGTCCTGGATATCCACCACCGGCCATTGGCCTTCCGGCTGCAGTTGAATGGTCGTGTCCATCATGTCCATCGGCGCGGGAGCGGTGGCGGTTTCGGCGCGGCCGGCCTTGCCGAAAACCGTTTGCACTTCGGGAAACGATTTGATGAGGTGGTCGGTCACTTGAATCAATTGACGCGCCTTGGTGACGGAAATTCCCGGAAAGGTCGTCGGCATATAGAGCAAATCGCCTTCGTAAAGCGGCGGCATGAATTCCGAGCCGAGGTTCTGGAACGGGAAAAGTTTCCCGGCCTTGAAAGCCAGTTCCTTGACCGGGCCGTTCGGCAAGACATGCGCCGCCAGTTGATTCCAAGGCAGAAACACCCAAAGCACCGTGATGGCCGATGCGGTGACGATCCACCAGCGCCAGCGGATGACCCGGTCAATGAGCGGATGATAAATCCAAATCAGGAACCGGTTGATGGGGTTTTTCGTCTCCGGCGCGATGCGGCCGCGGATGAGATAACCCATCAATACCGGCGCCAGGGTGATGGACAGCAGCGCGGCCGCCGCCATCGAATAGGTTTTGGTGAATGCCAGCGGTTTGAACAGCCGCCCTTCCTGCTCCTGCAACGTAAACACCGGCAGGAACGAAACCGTGATGACCAGCAGCGAATAAAACAACGCCGGCCCGACTTCGATGGCGGCCTCGCGAATAACGTCCCAGCGATCCCGTTGGCCATTGTCCTGTTCAATGTGTTTGTGGGCGTTCTCAATCATGATGATGACCGCGTCCACCATCGCGCCGATGGCGATGGCAATACCGCCCAGCGACATGATGTTCGAACTGATGCCCTGCACATACCTGATCAGAAATGAAATCAATACGGCCACCGGGAGAATCACAATTGCCACCAAAGCGCTGCGAAAATGCAGCAGGAACACGAGGCACACCGCCGCCACCACGACGCTTTCTTCGATGAGCTTTTCTTCCAGCCTGGACACCGCGCGGTCAATCAACGCGGTGCGGTCATAAACGACGGTGGCTTTCACGTCCGGCGGCAGCGTCTTCATCGCCTGGGCCAGTTTCTGCTTAACGTCCAGGATGACCTGGCGCGCATTCGCGCCGTAACGCACGACGACAATGCCGCCGACGGTTTCGCCGTCGCCGTTCAAATCGGCAATGCCACGGCGTTCGTCGGGACCGAATTGGACGTTCGCCACGTCGCGCAATAAAATCGGCACACCGTTTGCGCCGACACCGACGGCGACTTGTTTCAAGTCATCCAAATCGGTGATGTAACCCTTGACCCGCAGGATGAATTCACGTTCGGACAGTTCAATCGAACGCCCGCCGACTTCACCGTTGCTGCGTTCGATGGCCTGGCTCACGTCGCTTAACGAAAGGTTGTAGGCGCGCAGTTTCGTCGGGTCCACCGTCACTTGATATTGCTTTACGAAACCGCCGATGGACGCGACTTCCGAGACGCCTGGCACCGCGGTGAGCTGGTATTTTAAATACCAGTCCTGAATCGAGCGGAGATCGGCCAGGTTGCGGTTGGTCGAGTTGATGGAATACATGAACGCCCAGCCGACACCGGTCGCGTCCGGGCCGAGCGTGGGCGTGACCCCGCGCGGCAATTGCCCGCCGAGGCTGCTCAAGTATTCAAGCACGCGGCTGCGCGCCCAGTAAGGATCGGTGCCGTCGTCAAAAATGACATAGACGAACGAGTAGCCGTAGAAAGAATAACCGCGCACGACTTTGGCGCGCGGCACGGAAAGCATCTTGGTCGTGATCGGATAGGTGACCTGGTCCTCAACGATGTTCGGTGCCTGGCCTTCCCAGGGCGTGTAAATGATGACTTGCGTGTCGGAAAGGTCGGGGATGGCGTCGAGGGGAATGCTTTTGATGTCGTAAAGACCGCCCAGGACCAGCGCCACCGTCGCCAGCAGGACGATAAATTTGTTCTTGAGCGAAAAATCTATGATGCGCGTGAGCATGGGCGTGTCTTGTTAATTCCGGTGTTCTTCGAAATTTTCTGAGACTCAATGCGTTTCGTCCCGGAGGGACGACCGAATTGGAATCGGGCACGGGTATTCAACCGTCCCTCCGGGACTCGACACACCCATCGCACGTTCCCGGCGTTGAAACGCCGGGCTATTATCATCCGGTCCCCTTGGGACCCTGAAGGGATTGAATTTACGAGTGACATGTTTGCTATTTTGTTTCGCTGTTCACCGGTACAAGAGTCATTCCGCACTTCGGACATTTGCCCGGCTGGTCGGAAATCACGTCCGGATGCATCGGGCAGGTGTAAAGTTGCTTCACCGCCGGTTGGGTGGTGGATGATGAACGGGGATTCACCGGTGGTGAATTCGTCGCCGTGTCCGGTGACGCCATCACGGGAATGAGCGTCATGCCGCAAACGGGACATTTGCCGGGTTTATCTTCATGGATGTAATTGTGCTCCGGCATCGGGCAGGTGTAGTAAAGCACCTTGCCACCCGGCTGAATTTCTTTGAGTTCATTCGGTGTCACTGGCACGAGCGTCATGCCGCAAATCGGGCATTTGCCCGGATGATCATAAACAATTGAAATGTGTTCGGGCATCGGGCAGACATAGACCACGCCCTCCCTGGCGGTGTTGGTGGACGAAACCGGTTCGTGCTGATTGGTGCTGATGACAGGAGCCGATTCGGCCGCCTCGCCCGTGGAACCGCTCATTTTCTGGATGGCTTCCCGTAACTGGCTTTCCGAATCAAGCATGAACTGCCCGGAGGCGACGACGCGCTCGCCTTCCTGCAAACCGCTGATGACTTCCACCATGCCGCCCTCCGCTGCCGGACCGAGTACGACGGTTCGCGAATCGAATTTGCCACCGGGCAACGCAACGAAAACGGTGTTCTTCTCGCCGCTGCGCAGTACGGCTGAATCCGGAACCAGCGACGCGGAAGGTTCCAATTCAGCAGTGATTTGCGCCGAGACGAACATGCCGGGCTTGAGGAAATAACCGGGGTTCTCAAATTCCAGCCGCACCCTGGCCGTGCGCGTCTTTTCATCCACGTTCGGATAAATATAGGTGACGCGGCCGCGGAATTCGCGGTCGGGCAACGAGGAAAGTTTGACCGTTGCCTCCTGGCCGAGCTGGACGTAAGGCAAATCCTGTTCGTAAACCTGCGCGAAAACCCAGACGATACCGAGGTCAGCCAGCCGATAGAGTTTCATGCCCGCGTCCACCATCTGACCCTGCACAACGTCTTTCTCAATCACGAACCCGTCCGCGGGCGCGAGAATTTCCAGCGTCTTCCTGGCCACGCCGCTTTTATCCAACCCGGCGATCTGCGCGTCCGAGATGTCGAAGAATTTTAATTTATCCAGCGCCGCGTCGCGCAGCATCTTCCCGCCGGAATCGTTCGTCGAATTCAAAACAGCCAGATACTCGGCCTCGGCGCTGTAAAGCTCCGGCGAATAAATTTCAAACAATGGCGCACCGCGATGCACCAATTGACCCGTGGCGTCCACGTCCAGTTTCTCAATCCAGCCCTTGAACTTGGTGGTCACGTCCGTCAGCGCGGTTTCGTTGTAATCAATGGTGCCAACCGTGCGGATGGTCCGGCGTAATGGGCCGCGCGCGACCTCTGTCGTCTGAATATTCATCATCTGCATCGTCGCCGGATCAATCACGATGCCGGATGCAACCGCCGCCGGGGTGGCCGCCTTGGCCAACTTGTGAACTGGCTCCAGTTTCATGCCGCAAATCGGGCAGTTGCCCGGAAGATCCTGAATGATCCATGGATGCATCCCGCAGGTGTAGAGTGTTTTCTCCGATGACGCGGCCGTAGTATCGGCCGAAGTTGGCTGACGCGAGCAACCGGCGCTGAAGATGCCCCAACCCATTGCCGCGAGGAGCAGCGTTCCGGCTAAGACCAGTTTCCATTTCGAGCTCATAAAATCAATTTTTTGCAGCAGCCGACGTGAGTCGGCTCTGACCTTCATTTCGGGAAGATGGAGCGGACTGACGTCCGCTGCTGCGGGGTTTATCAAGAGGATTGTTCGACAAAAGCGGCGCGTTGGCCGGCGGCACGCCGGCAACCATCAGGGACAGGTCCGCCAGAGCGATTTCGCGGTCCGCCCGGGCTTCGGCGGCTTCGAGTTGCAAATCGAGCAGCGCTCGTTCTGCGTCCGTCATGGTGGAAAAATCGGTTGTGCCGGTGCGATAACCGGCCCGGACGATTTCCACCGATTGGCGCGCCTTGGGAATGAGCTCATCCTCGATCAGCACAAGATTGCGGCTGGTCTCGCGATACGTAAACGATTTTTCGGCGAAATTCACGGCCAGGTCAATTTGCTCTGCCTTCAGCCGTGACTTTGCCGCCAGTTCATTCGCCTTGGCCTGGGCGATTTCCGTCGTGAGTTTGTCGCGCCAAATTGGCAGCGTCATGCCGACTTGTGGCCAGTAGAACGGCGGGGCGTAAACGTCGGCGGACAGGCCCGCGTTGAAATCCGGCACGCGTTCCTTGTAAGCCACCCTGATCCCGGCTTCGGCGGCACGCACGTCGGCTGCCATTGCCTTGAGTTGCGGATTGTGCGCGAACGCGACCCGGAACAATTCGTCAGCCTCGGGATTGTCCCGGCTCATTTCAAAATGCGCCGGCGCGGGTGGATCAGCCTGCTCCGGCGTCAAACCCAGCGCCGCCTTGAAATTTTCCACCAGCGAACGGCGCGAATCTTCCAAGCTGATGAGTTCCGTGCGGACACGGTCGCGTTCGCTTTGAAGGCGCAACAAATCCGCCAGCGATGATGTGCCCGACACGTTTTGTGCACGAACGGCGCGTTCCTGGTTTTCCAGCAACGAAAGCGATTCGCGTTTGAGGCGAAGTTGTTCGTCCCACAAGCCGAGTTTGTAATACGCATTTTTCAAATTGAATGCGGCCTGGAGCACGGCACTCTCAAACGTGAAGTATTTGCCCCGGCTTTCAGCGACGGCAACGGCCGCGCGCGCCTTGAGTTTGCCGGGGCCGGGAATGCCCTGGAAAAGCCCCGGCATGAGAGAAGTGATGGTATCCAAGATGTAAGCCTGGAAGGTCAACTGCGGGTCCGGCAGCGAGCGCGACACCGTGATGTTCTCAACCGACGCCGACCAGTCATAGAACGCCGCCTCGACGGTCGGCGAGTTCAGCAGCGCATAGGCGAGAAAATTGCTGAGGCTCGAATCCGGCGTCAATCCGGGCAGTGCCGGATGTTGATCGCCGGGCCGGTATTGACCGGCAACCGCGCCGAAATTTTGGCACGCCTGCTTTTCGCCCTGGGCGGAGATTCCCCGGCAACCGGCGAGTATCAGCCCACTGGCGGCGAGCACGAATAAAATTGAAACCGATTTCATAAATTAACGACCACAAGCACAATTCACGGACACAGAGATTTACAGGTACAAAAAATAACGGGGTACAGCATGCCGGCAATGGGGCACACTACGGGCGTAGAGGGAAAAAGTCAGATCAGAAAGGTGCAATTCCGCGCGTAAAGCGGAGTGCCACTCCCCTTCTGGGGCGAAGAAACGGTGTTGGAAAATCCAGGCGCCAGCGCGTCAGGCATCGTCCAGGACAACCCGGCAGGCGCCAGGGTTAAAAACTGACCGGGAGCCGAAATAGAAACCGGAGCCGCAGGGACAGGCCGCGACTCCGGGGAGGGAGCTGCGACGCAGCATGGCTTGCCGCAGTGGCAACAGACATGTGCGACGCGAACGACACCAGCCGCCGATGCCGGGACCAAGACGGGTGTCCAGGCCAGCAACAGGCTGCAAACAATGGCCAATGTCGTTTTCACGTTTTGAATATCAGTCAATCACTCGATAGAAGCTCAACCGCTTTTGGCTTCTTCTTGTCAATTTTTGGCACGTTACTACGGCCGATCACATGCTACTAAAAACCTGCTCGCCCCCCAGATGACCTTGATACGCCAGGGCAACGACGAAAATGGCGGCCACCAACAGGTAAGACGTCGTGGCCCAACGGGCCTGACGACGCAGTTTCCACCGCCAGATAAACAGAACGAACAAAAGCACGGCCAAACCGCTTCCCAGCCATTTATGAATGGTCATGCCGGTGGCGCCGTTGTCGTCAGACATCCAGAACAGCCAGCCGGTAATGGCCGTGAACGGCGTGATGGCAGTCGCGTAGAACAACGTCCACCAGGCTGTGTGGCGAAACGACTCGCTCTTGATGAAGCGCCCGATGCAGTCGCTGGCCAGCGACACCGGCACCAGCGCCGCGGTGAAGTTGACCAGAATCGGGTGCAACTTGGTCGCCATGACAAATTGCTTGAGTGCCGGAAGCATTCCGGCGCCGAAAATGGGGTCAATGATTGTCATGCCGGATTTGAGGTTACCGGGTTTAATTCTGAATTTCCCCGCACTCGGCCATGGCTCGCCCCATATACGGATTGCTCACGTTTTTGCCTGCCTGCAGCCAACTGGCATTGGCCATTGGACAATAGACTTGCACGTAAGCGCCCCTGGCTTTGTGATCGGTGAGATATTGAATGAGCGAATCACTCAACGGTTTGAACGCGGCGCGCGCCGACTTCAAGTCTGAAGCCTTGGCGAGGGTTTCCGCTTCGGTGGCGACCGCCGCCGGCAGCGATTTCGCGTCGGCCTGGACGGCTTTGGCAATGGCATCCGCGTTGCCAGCCACGCCGGACAGCGAGTCTTTCGCCAGGCTGGCTTGAATGGTCAGATAATGGGCATAGACGGATTTCACCGGCGCCGTCAAAGCAGGGTTGTCCGCGTGCGCTCCGGCGCTCCCTAAAAGCCCGATGGCGGCGGCCAACAGGATGGTCTTCACCTTTTTCATGAATGGATTATTTCTTCGGTTGCTGTTGATTTTATTGGTTGATCTGGGCGTCCAACCCGGGCGCCATTTTCTATTCTACACCATTGCCGGCGAAATCACTCAAGAATTTTTGCATTCCAGGGGGAATATAGCCACGTAAAAAAATCTGCGGGGTTTCCGGGGGAGCGGTGTATTGCAGATACAAATATTCGGCGACGCAATGAAGCGCTGCCTGAAAATAAGAAAGAAAAATGAATACACGAATCCTGCTCACCACTATCAGCGTGGCCGCCCTGACCGCGATCACCTTCAATACCAATGGCGCATTGCTCTCACCGCGTGCCATGGACAACCAGATCAAAACCATCTCCGGCACAGCGAACGATCCGGACCTCGTGGCGGTGGATCAAGGCCTGGCCCTTCCGCCACGCGCGGCCGGCAACCAGATTGCCACCACGGCCGGCACGAACGGCAGCGTGAATCCCGTCCTGGCCTGCGCCAAAACCATGAACGGCACCCCCAAGACGATCCAAGCGTGCGTTCAACAGACGACCATGCCCGGCTGCGCCAAAACGGTCGCCGTGGCCAACTAAGGGCACCCATCATTCGCCGGGTTGTCCCGGCACGATTGAAACTGTATCCTGCGGGCGGCGGAAGAGAATCTCCGCCGCCCATTGAACCGATAAAGAGAACAAATGAATCCCGACGACACAAAACTATCCACGCTGTTGCGCCAGGAGCGCGTATCGCCGCCGCTGCCGCCGCGCTTTCAGGAAAACGTCTGGCGGCGGATTGAGGCCACCGCAGTTCCGGCGAAATCCGACTCGTGGCTGGACGCGCTGGCCGCGCTGGTGCTGCGTCCGCGATTCGCTTACGCCACGGTCGTCGCGCTGGTGCTGGCCGGTGCTCTGCTGGGTGCGCATCAAGGCGCGCAACTGGCCAAACAGGACGCGCAGGCGCGTTACGTTGCGATGGTGGCGCCAAATGCGCTGCGCTGAAATCGCATGAACCGCTCGCTGATTGTCGTTCTCGGCGCGCTGGCCTTGAGCGCGGCAGTTTTTGCCGGTTCCTATTTCATCGGCCAGCGCGCCGGCGTCCTTTATTGCGCCAACCCGGCGGACGATTTGAGCTGGTTGCGCACGGAATTTCATTTGAATGACGCGGAGATGGCGCGGGTCCGGCAATTGCACGAGAGTTATCTGCCGCAATGCGCCAGAATGTGCACGCTCATCGCGGCCAAGAAAGCCGAAATCCAGGCCGCGCTGGCCAACGGAACCAATGTCACCGCCGACGCCCAGAGGAAATTGACTGAACTGGGCGAATTCCGCGCCCAATGCCAGGGGCAGATGCTCCGTCACTTTATCACCGTCAGCCAGGCCATGCCGCCGGAGCAAGGCCGCCGGTATCTGGCCGCGATGGAAAAAATCACGCTCGGTTCGCACGAAGAAATCGAGCAGTCCATGTCTGACCACCCCGGCCACGAACATGGAACAAACTGACAGCCCGCCTTCGCCGGAGGCTTCGGCGCGACAAGCCAATGCCCGCGACTGCGCGGATATGGGACGGCTGGCCGCAGGGGATGATGCGGCGCTCAACGATTTGATGGAACGGCACGCGACACCGGTGTTTCATTTTCTCTGCCGGATGCTGGGTAACGAAGACGACGCGAACGATCTGGCGCAGGAAACCTTTGTCCGTGTTTTTCGCTCATGCGCCAGCTTTCGGACAAGCGAAAAGTTTTCCACCTGGCTCTACACCATCGCGGCAAACCTGGCGCGCAACCATTTCCGCTGGCGGTCGCGGCATCTGAACGTCTCGCTTGAAGCCGAAACCGGCGAATCCGAACAAACGCTCGGCAGCATCTTGCCGGCCAATGATCCGACGCCGAATGAACAGGCGCTGGCGGCCGAACGCGCCGCCGCCGTACGCGCCGCCGTCGATCGGTTGCCCGCAGATTTGCGCGAAGCGATCATCCTGTGCGAATGGGAAGAACGTTCTGCGGCCGAAGCCGCCTTGATTCTGGGGGCGACCTCGAAGGCGGTGGAATCCCGGTTGTATCGCGCCCGCCAGATTTTGCGCGAACGATTGAAGTCGTGGTTGTGAACCCGGGGGTTGACTGCCGCTCCGCTGGCAGCAGGCGGCTCTGACTGTTCGCAGCCGCAGATTGTTGGCATTTGGTCTGCTCATCGTTAATCCTTCCGTATGAAATTTTTTGGCGAGACCTCTCCGGCGGACTGGTGGCGGCCCTCCGTCATCGCGCTCGTGTCCGCCAATCTCGTTCCGGTGGCCGGCGTTTTTCTACTGGGTTGGGAAATATTTCCGCTCATGTTCCTGTTCTGGAGCGAAAATGTCATCATCGGGTTAATCAACGTGCTCAAGATGCTCACCGCCAATCCCGGATCACCGCTGAGCTGGGCCGGCAAGTTGTTTGTCATCCCGTTTTTCTGCGTGCACTACGGGATGTTCACGTTCATCCACGGTGTTTTTGTGATTGGACTGTTTGGCGGCGGATTCAAACCCGGCCCCGGATTTCCCACCCCGGATACCTTCTGGCGAATCGCACAGGAAAACTATCTGGGTTGGGCGATCCTCGGGCTGGCCATCAGCCGCGGCATTTCTTTTGCCACCAATTACCTTGGCAACGGTGAATACCGGCGCGCCAGCCTGCAACAGCTCATGCAACAGCCATACGGACGCATCGTGGTATTGCATCTGGCAATCCTGTTCGGCGGGTTTCTGATGTTGGCGTTGCATTCACCGGTGTGGGGGTTGCTGCTGCTCGTCGCGCTCAAAATCGTGCTCGACTTGCGCGGGCACTTCGCCGAACGAAGAAAATTTGCCGGGATGGTGAACGCAGCCTGAATCTTAGTTCCGCTTCAACCAGGGGACAAAATCGCCTGCCGGTGCTTTCTTAACCACCCAAAACCGGGCGGCGAGGCGCCGGTGGCGTCGAACGCGAAGGCGGAACCGCTGGCATGCCGGGGGTTGGCCCCGGTGCGGCGTTGGCCAGGGTGTAAGCGATGATTTCACCGGTGGAACCAAAGAGGGCCAAATCCTGGACGCCTTTGATGGTCTGGTTCTTTACCAATTTTTGGATTGCCTGGAGGGTGTCTTCTCTCTTTTCACGAATGTGAACCGCAATCCGGCTTGCGTGATGAGGGGTTTTGGTATCGTGAAGAAAATTGATGATTTTCGCTTCAATGTGCTCACGTAATAACTCGTTCATGGGGCACCTGACTATCGTTACGTCATTCTGATGTGGCAAAGGGATGTATCGGCTGACTGGCCACGATTAAGCCATACCGGCACGGTGATGTCAATATAAAACGGTATGAAAGGTGCAACCGGAAGCCAAACCGTGTGCTGAAGCTTGGAGCGGGTGAAGGGAATCGAACCCTCATCTCAGGCTTGGGAAGCCCGCATTCTACCACTGAACCACACCCGCCTGCATTCCGCTTCGCGGAACGGGATCGCGGCCTGCCCGCTACCGCATACCACTGATACGGTACGCCACTGGCCTGCCTTGCCTTTCTGTTTTTACCAGACTGGCCGCCGGGTGGCAACAGCTTTGCGCAGCGTTACGACGCGATGCGAAGGTGGTTGATCGCGTTACGCAACTGGTCTTCGATCCGAAGCTGCCGTTCCGGCGAAATGATTTTGCTGCCATCCACTTCACAAACGTAAAAACTGTCAATGGCTGCGCCGCGCTCGGTCACGATGCGCGCGCCGATAATATCCACCGCCAGCTTGGAAAGGGTCTGGGAAATCATGTAGAGCAGGCCGAGATGATCCTCGGTTTCGATTTCGATGAGCGTGCGCGTCTCCGACACCTCGTTGTCAATGTGGATTTGCGTTTGTATCCGTTCGCCCGTGTAGGGTTGGTAAACCGGCCGTTGAATAATCTGGCGGGCGATGAGCGCAGGCAGGTCGATGGCTTCGTCCGTCAGGACTTTTTCCAGCAACTCGGCAAACTGGTCATGCTGCTGGCGCGTGGCGAGATTGCCGGTGCGCCCGTCAGTCACGTAGAAAGTGTCGAGCACAATGCTGTCCGCGCGGGTGAATATTTGCGCGCCGAGAATATTTAATCCCACGGCGCTGAGCGAACCGGCGATTTTGCTGAACAGCCCGGCGCGGTCCCAGGTGCAGATTTTGACGGCGTTGTAACCGCGGTCGGCCTCGTCCCGCCAGGCAATAATCGGTGAGAGCACGCGACTGTCTTCGAGCATGAGCCGCTGCATAAATCGATGTGCCAGTTCCAGATCGTCGATAATTTCCCGTGCGGTACGGACCTGAAAATAGCGCACCGGCAGCGTGGCAAAATGCGTGTTGATCTCCTCGGCGCTCAACGATTTGGCGGCCAGTTGGCGGACTTCCAACAGCAGGGATTCCCGTTGTTCGGCCTCGGCGCGGATGAATTCCGTGCCGCCCGTGAGTAAAACCAATGCGCGCGTGTGCAACTGCCACAACAGCGTATCTTTAAAGCCGTTCCAAAGTTTGTCACTGGTGCCCTGCGAATCAGCGAACGTCAGCAGCGTGAGCAGGTCGAGCGCTTCGGTCGTCTCAACTTTTCGCGCGAAATTGCGAATGACCGCAGCATCATCCAGATCGCGCCGTTGAGAAATGCTCGCCATGAGCAGGTGGTTTTCGATGATGACCCGCAACGTGTGTGCCATCGTGCCGTCGAGCCGCAGCCGCCGGGCGACGCGCATGGCCATATCGGCGCTGACCTCCGGGTGGTCGCCCCGCTTGTGGTGTCCGGCTTTGCCGACATCATGCAACAACAAGGCCAGATAAAGCAGGCCGGGACGTTCGAGGTTCTGGAAAAGCGGCGCATAGTTTTTATACGGCAATTCCCCGGCTTCCCAGACGCGGTCGAGTTGCTCAAGGCAGACCAGCGTGTGCTCGTCGGCGGCATATTGATGATAGAATTCGTGCTGCACGAGGCAGGTGAGTTTCCCGAATTCGGGGATATATTTGCCGAGAAAATTGACCTCGTGCATGGCGCGTAAAACGGCCGAAACGTTGCCGCGCTGTTCGAGAATGGTCAGAAATGTCTCCCGCACATGGGCATCATTCAAGAAAGCCCGGTCCACCAGGGAAAGCTCGTTGCGGATTAGCTGCTCCAGGTCGGGATGCAATTTCAGCCGCCGGTGTTGGGCTTGCAGAAAAACGCGCATCAGGCGCTGGGGCTGTTCCCGGAAAATGCGCCGGGACACCGCGCGGATTTCGCCGTTCACAAACAGAAAGCCATCCACCGGTTCCGGCGTCTTGCGTTTGGGCAGCCACGCGCGCAGCGAAAGTTTCCCCTGAGCGGGAGCCAGCAAGGCCATGCGCTGTTCCAGCGTGCGCGTGATGAGGAAGATGTTGCGCATGTGCGTGTAAAGGTCGCGCATGAATTTTTCGATGCGTTTGCTCGGCGAGCGATCACCATAGCCGAGGCCGAGCGCCACGGCCGGTTGCAGATTTTTGCCGAGCACATCCACCGCGCGGTTGGTTTGATAATGCAATTCCGTCCGCGCCCGCAGCAGAAAATCGTAGGCGGCATCCAGCTGCCGGTGCTCGAAGGGGCTGACGAATTCCTGTTGCTCGAGATCGTCCAGCGAACGCGCGCGGTATTTGAAAAACGCCATCCAGAGCAGGTTCTGAAAATCGCGCAAACCGCCGCAGCCGTTTTTGATGTTCGGTTCCTGCATGCAGGCGGAATTGCCGAATTTGCTGTGGCGCGCCTGCTGGTCTTCGACGCGCAGGGCAATGTATTTCTCCTCAAAACCGTCAACGCACCTGGCAATGAGTGCCCGCTGGAATTTCTTGAACAGCTTCTCGTCGCCGATGATCAACCGCGATTCGATGAGCGAGGTCTTGGATTGCATGTCAGTATTGGCCACTTTCACGCAATCGTTAATGCTACGGACAGCGTAGCCGATCTTCAGACCAATGTCCCAGAGCGGATAGAGCACACCGTCAATCAGCCTGGACAGGTAGGGAAGCGGCTTGCCCGCAGCGACCTGGCCGTCGTGCAAAAACATGAAATCAATGTCGCTGTACGGATTCAGTTCCGCCCGGCCATAACCGCCGATCGCCGCCAACGCGAGCGGCGGAAACTCCTTCTGCGCCTGGGGCGACAGGCTGCGGCGCGCGGTGTTCCAAAGATGCCTTAAGAGTGCGTCAAGCATCGCCGCACGGGCCCCGCAGATTTCCTGTCCCTCCGCGCCACCGCGATGCCACAGCTTGAGCCGGTGCGTTTCCACCTTGAGGAAGCCCTTGTAGCGCGAAAGCCGTTCCGCCGCGCTGGCATCGGCCGGAAATGTCAAACGCGCCTCCGCATCTCCTTCGATTTTTCCGATTAAGTCCTGCACGGGCGCACAAGTTGCGAACAAAACGGCCTGAAAGCAAGCGCAGCCGCCGGTCGGACAACCTCTTAATCTTAATCGTCAACCCAATCTTAATCCGCTGGCCGAAACGATTGCGATCCAGAGCGTATCCGGATAAAAAGAGATTAAGTTCAGCCCCACCCGCCAGCGAAAACCTTGTCGCCTGCCACCTGTCTATTCTAAAGTTCGTTGATGCCGGCCAATCCCGACTCCGATGCCGTTCTGATGCTCCGTGTCAAGCGCGGCGATCGGGCAGCCTTCGTGGCACTGGTCGAAAAATACAAGCAACCGGTGATGAACCTCGTTTATCGAACCCTGCACGACGAAACCGAGGCCGAGGACCTCGCGCAAAATGTCTTTCTGCAGGTTTACAAATCCGCCAAACGCTATGAATCACGCGCCAAGTTTTCCACCTGGCTGTTCACCATCGCTCGCAACCTGTGCCTGAACGAAATCCGCCGTCGCTCACGTCATCCCGCTGATTCCATCGAGGAAGCCCATGTTGAACACGAAGATCAGCCGCGCCAGCAATTCGAGGACAAAAGCAGCATCCCGCCGCCGGAGAAATTGCTGCACAGCGAACTGGCGCAAAAAATCGAGGAAGCGCTGGCCGAATTGCCGGAAAACCAGCGCACCGCCATTTTGCTTTGCCGGCAGGAGGAATTGAGTTACGAGGAAATCGCGGAGGTCCTGGGCTGTTCGCTTTCCGCTACCAAATCGCTCATCCATCGCGGGCGCGAAACACTCAAGGAAAAACTCAAGCCGTATTTACGCACCGGCGAGTGGGACGCGTGAAATTTTTGTTTTTATCCGTGTTCATCCGGGTCCATCTATGGTTAACATTTTCTCGTGAAAGCCGTCATTCTCGCCGCCGGTAAGGGCACCCGCATGCGGGAACTCACCAACGACTTGCCCAAACCGATGCTCCGGGTACAGGGCAAGCCCATCCTTGAACACATCGTCGCCGGAATTGTGGCGGCGGGCATTCGTGACATTTTCATCATTACCGGCTGGCGCGCGGACGTCATCGAAAAACATTTTGGCGACGGCGGGAAATTCGGAGCGCACATTACGTTTGGCCGACAGGTCGTGCCAGACGGTACGGGCAAAGCGCCGGAAACGGCCAGGGAATTCGTTGGCCATTCGCCGTTTCTACTGACGTACGGCGATATTCTGGTACCGCCCGAAACCTACCCGCAGATGATTCAGCGTTTTGGTGAAGGCGATTTTGCGGGCGTCATCACCGTCACGCGCGGCGAAGACGTGACCAAGGGTGGGCTGGACTTCTTCGACGAACAATTTTGTCTGAAACAGCTCGTGGAAAAACCGTCACCGGAACAATTGGAACAATTGCGCCGGGACGGCTGGCTCGAGCCGGGCGCGCCGGCGTGGTATAACGCCGGCATCTACATTTTCCGTCCGGCGTTATTCGGTTTTACGGCGGGTCTGCAAAAATCCTCCCGCGGCGAATACGAACTGACCGACGCCATCAGCGCGATGATTGTCGCCGGGCAAAAGCTGGCCGGACTGGAAATTCCGGGCCGCTGGGTGGACGTGCGTGACCCGGAAACGTTGGCAAAGCTGGAAAAGGAAAAGTGAACCGCGGGGGCGCAAAGACGCGGAGGGTGAAAAAATGAAAAACATTTCTCCGGGCCTCGGCGTCCCTGCGGTGAATCAGGAGATAAATTTCGGTTCGTACACCGGACCGAGGCCGTGTTTGCGGAGTAATTCGACGAATTTTGCGATACCGCGCTTTTCGTCCATGGCCAGGTGGTAATGCACGTGCCAGCCGAGATAATCCCGGCGGAAATCCTCGTCGTATTCCTCGCGCGTCTCAATAAGGTAATCCAGCGTGTCGAGGCCAAAATTCTTCGCCTGTACCAATTCGCGGCGCAATTCCTTGTTGTTAATGCCGCGCCGCAGCGCCCACACGGCAAAAACAAACGGCAGGTTGGTCAACTCATACCACGCCGTGCCAAGATCGAAAATGTCATGCACATGCGTGGCGCGCTGAAAATCAATCGCCGGGTCGCCGATCAGCAGCACCGCATCACGCTCCGGGGCGGACGCATAATCAGGCAGCGGCTTGAATTCCGGCTTCAGGCCGCGTTCCGCCAACAGGACTTTCAGCAGGTTGACGCTGGTCAGCGAAGCCGGGTCGCAGAAAACCTCCGTGATTTTCTCCAGCGGCACGCAATGCGCCAGCAACACGCTGTAAACCTCGCCCAGGGATGCGACAGCCACGCCGTCGAGGATATCGTAACGGTCATGGAACAGCACCTCGGTGAGGCTGACGAGCGCGGCATCGAGCTCGTCGCGCCGGAGCAGTTCGGCCAGCTGGGCGGGCGTGGCGAAAAACACCTCCTCCTCAATGCCGCGTGTGAGCGGCACGGCATTCAGGTATTTCACCGAGCCGATGCGGAATTTGGCGGGCTCGGCTGCACGCATGTCAATCATTGAAAAGCTTAAGGGTGTTACCGCCGTTTGGTATAGGTGATGGTGTCGGCATCCTCGTCGGAGATCGGCATGTTCAACGTGAACCTCACATTTTGCCCCAGGATAACCGTGATTTCCTTTCCGCTGAAATCGTCGAGGTAATAATCCAGGATGTAACTGCCGGGTTGTACCCCGCGTCGGATGTCAATTTTCTTGTAGCCTTCGTGCCAGGTGGGGTCCGGCGTGTTGAGAATGAACCCGACAAATTCCCGGCCCGGTCTGGAGTTGTCCCGCATGATGCCGATGCGATGCGGAATCGTTCCAGTCCCGTCCCAGACGCCTTCAATCGGGTCGAGACTTTGCCGGCGCGTTTCGAGATAATTGCCGAATCCCTGCCTCGTTATGGGAATGGTTTCCCAGACATCCGTGTAGCGCAGCAGGTCGGCCACCATGCTGTAATTTCCGCTGGTATAACCGGGCTCCTCGACTGACCTGACCTGCACGGCATCGGCGCCCTTTTCCCACGCCGTTTTTATTATTTTTTTTGTTTCGTCCTCAGCCGATCCACCACGCATCGTGAAATGACCGCCGCCGACTGCGACGGTTCCAATCACCACGCACGGCCGGGGAACCGTCATGTTCTCGGTGTAAACATGGATGGGAAAACCGGTCGGTTTGGCCGGCCCGGGGGGCAGGTTGGCGTGATACGTCACCGTGGTCGAACAACCGGTCAGCAGCAACGCTGAAAAAAGAAACGCTGCCAGATGGCGAACGGGGGCGGCCTCGGGGTATTTCATCGGGCCGATATGAAATGTTGTGTCATGGAATGACATGGTGCTGGTAGTTTGCTCTGCGGGTGTCCGCTGAGCGAGTTATTTCAAAGAGAAACGAAAAGACATCGTCCTCCGGGCGCAGGTTTACGGGAGGCAACAAAGCGCCGGAGGCGCGGCATAGTAGTTCTCGAACGTGACCCGCAAAAATGGAAAACCCCGACGAATCTTCTCAGTGCGAACTGTCTTGGCGGCTCGAAAAATCGGGATGTGCCGACGCTTCCAATTTTCGGACACAAGGGGTTAATTGATATTTCCATTGACTGGCGTCCGTGTCCATCGGTGTGCATCCGTGGTTGAAATGTTCAGGCTGTCGCTTTTTAACGCCCAAACCCCAAAGAAACGAAGAATAATTAAAACTGTTGCATCCTAGACAAACATTCAGATTGGTTCATACTTGGGGTTGAAGTCAGACATCTGCGACCGGGAAACCTGACGGTTTTCCGGTGCAACAAGCTAACCAAAACACAACTGACGTGGCAAAAAGAAATTAAAACCCGAGACGACCAAAAACCAATCAACCATGGAAAATTGCCCACCGGGGAAACACCGACCAGGGGAACCGCTATGAACCCAGCGATACCTGAAACCTGATGGTTTACCATCAACCCAATCCCGAAGAGCAGTTTTCAGAGGCTCCCTTATGTATGCAAAAAAACATTCCCTCCGCGGTGTTTATTTTTTGATTTGCTGTCTAGCTTCCGGGGTGGTTCCGGATTTGCAGGCAGGACCGTTGGATCGTTGGACTTCACGATCAATTACGAACTGGTCAGGACCTTCCTTTTCTTTTGGATGTCTGGCACGCGGCGATCAAGCGTTCGTGGCCCTGGCTTCGGGGCCAGGCATTGCATCATCCAACGTTTGGACGTCATCGGATGGGAGCCAGTGGACGGGCTTTGCGATCCCCGATTTGACCGGTGTGGAAAGCATCACTTACGGCAGCGGCTCGTATGTGGCCGTCGGTAGCGTTGCGGGCTACCCCAACTTGGGATTCTTGGGACATTCAGCGACGGGAACGAATTGGACCGGTTTGCTTGCTCCAGCCGGACTCAGGGCGGTTGCTTATGGAAACGGGAAGTATGTTGCGGTGGGCGATTTCGGAGCAGTCTTTATAATGGATACACAATTCAATGGCGCGAGTTATCCGCCTCCCACATTGGACTCGTTGAAGGGAATCACCTTTGGGGCAGGACGATTCGTTGCGGTGGGTAACATGGGCAGAGTAATGGTTTCCACGAATGGCCAAACGTGGCAAACGAATACGCTTCCGTTCCCATCACCCTACCTCAACGCTGTCGCTTACGGGAATGGTTATTACGTGGCGGTTGGCATGTCGGGTGCCGTTTGGCGCTCCAGTGATGGACTGAACTGGACGGATTATTCCCCCGGTGCGTTTTCTGAGTTTCGCGGGATCGGTTTTGGAGAGGGGGTGTTCGTAACCGTGGGGTGGAATGGAGCGATTTACACATCAACGGACGGCGCCAGTTGGATTCAGCGTAATTCGGGGCTGTTTATGCCGCCGAATCTCAATAACGTCGCTTACGGCAACGGCAGTTTTGTGGTCGTGGGGGATTTTTCCACGATTCTCCAATCGGGCGCGCTCAACGGCCGGCCCGAGATCCTGCAACAGCCACAGAGTTTAACCGCGCCGCCCGGGGCATTTATCAGTCTGGGTGTGTCGGCGATTGGCGTTGCCCCGCTGCAATACCAATGGTCCAAGAACGGTACGAACGTGCCCGGCGCCACCAATTCGATTTTGTCGGTGACGAATGTTCAGCCATCAGATGCCGGAGACTACACGGTCAAAGTCATCAATGCTTTCGGTTTTGATTCCAGCGCCGTTGCGACACTGACGGTGGAAACTGCTTTCCCACTCGATTTCTGGCACTGGCGCAATCCGCTTCCCCAGGGTAATGACATCGTTGATGTGGTTTACGGCAACGGCAGGTTTGTTAGAGCAACCGTCGATGGAACCGTGGACGTTTCATTCGACGGGTATTCCCCTGGCGGTGTCTCCCGCTTGCCAGTTGATTTGCCATTCAATTTTTTACAGTCGCTAAGTTTTGCCAACGGCCAGTTCTTTGCGGGCGGCAGCAGTGTTCTCTCGTCTGCAAGCGGCATCACTTGGAGCGGCTCAAATTCATTCGCAGGGGTTACCTCGGTTGCATATGGTAATGGGGTTTACGTGTGCACCGACCCGGCTTATGGCGCCATTTACTCCACCGATGGCGTCAACTGGACTAACAGCAACGTCAATCTATCCTTCAGTGTCGGGCATCTGGTCTTCGCCAATGGAGTTTTCGTGGCGGCGGGCTACACCTACAACAACCCCGGTTCAGAAATATTTACCTCAGTTGATGGAATCAATTGGACCTCACGCGGTTACTATGTTGGAAGGTTCTTCCAGTCCATCGCTTATGGGAATCAATTGTTTGTCATCGCAGGAGATCAAGGCGATATATTCACTTCGCCCGATGGCATTCATTGGACACTGCGCAATTCGACCACGCAAAACTTTCTGTGGAAGATCACCTTTGGCAACAACCGATTTGTGGCCGTTGGCGAAGGGGGAACAATTATTACCTCAGGGGACGGAATCAACTGGTCACCCGCCAACACGGCTGCGTTCAGTGGCTACACCTTGACGAGCGTAGCGGGCGGCGGCGGACGATTCGTTGCCGTGGGAGAAGGCGGTCTGATCCTGGGATCCTCCAACGCGACAACATGGACGGCCATCAGCAGCAGTGTCACGCCACAACCCCTCAACTCTTGCACAGCGGGAGGCGGCACGTTGGTTTCCGTTGGATACTTCGGCACCGTCCTGACGTCGGCGAATGGAGTGTCCTGGTCCAACCAGAACTCCGGAACCTTCGAGCCTTTAAATAAGGTGATCTATGCGAACGGGCGTTTCGTAACCGTCGGGGGCGAGGGCGCGATACTGACTTCGACAAACGGAGTAAATTGGGTCACTCGCAATTCAGGCACAGTCGCCGGCCTCAACGGGATCACCTATGGCAACGACTCGTATGTCGCCGTGGGAAGTGGGGTGATTCTCAGTTCGGCTGACGCCACCAACTGGAGTGTCGTTCGGGAAGGAAATTGGCTGAACGCCGTCACTTTCGGCACGAACCTGTTCGTTGCGGTGGGGGATAACGGATTGATCATCAGTTCCACGAACCTGGCACAGTGGCAGACGAACCTGGTTTCAACTTCTGATTCACTCTACGGCGTCACCTATGGCAATAATCAGTTTGTCGCTGTTGGCGACGGGAACACGATTGAGCGAGCCTCAGCCCCTTTCTTCGGGACACCTTTTTGGTCAACGGTGCCGCAAATTGGTTTTCCCGAATGCTTTTTTGATGTGACTTATGGTAACGGAGAGTTCGTGGCTGTGGGAGTAGACTCATTGGGCTACCTTTCATCAACCTTTCCCTCGGTCATCGCATCATCGGAGGACGGCCAGACTTGGATCAATCGCTCCACACCGAGCTACAACCCTCTGTACGGCGTGACCCCCTTCGGAAACTCCTTCGTAACCGTGGGTGATTACGGAACGATCCTTCAATCGGATGGCTTCATTGCGCTTTCTCTTGGTATTCAAATTGTCGTTACAAATAATCCCTCGCCCACGAAGGTTATCCAGTTGACCGTCACTGGAACTCCCGGTTTTCATTACGTCATTGAGTCAGGGGACAGTTTGTCGAATCCCGAAATGTGGTTTCCCGTGTGGCCCGACATTTTGCTTACGAATAGTCCTCAAATCGTGACTTTACCGATCGCCGGCCCGCTCCAACAGCAGGGTTTCTTTCGCGCGAGACGATCCACGTCACCCTGACCACCCGTCCCGCAGCTTGTTAGATGAGTATATCCAACGGACATTCGCAAGAGGTCAGCACGGACGGCAAACATTTTCAGCGGCGCTGCTCACGCCGTCGCCAAATTATCTTCCAGCACTTTTGAGCGAGCGGCATTTTCCGTTGATTCGGCCGGGTGACCGTCCGCCAGGACTTTGATCGGTTCGTAAAAGGTGTTGCGTTGAACCGGCGTACGGCCGGTTTCGCGGATGGCTTTGACCATGTCCGCCTCGGTCTGCAATTGCGGCGAGGCGGCGCCGGCCATGTGGAAGATGTGTTCCTCGACGATGGTGCCGTGCAAATCGTCTGCGCCGTAACTCAACGCCACCTGCGCCAGTTTCAAGCCGAGACCAACCCAGTAGGCGGTAATGTGGTCGAAGTTATCGAGGTAGGTGCGGCTGACGGCGATGGTGCGCAGCGAATCGAATCCGGTCGGCGGATTATCGACGGGGATGTCGTTGTCCTGCGGTTGATATGCCAGCGGCACGAAGCCGACAAAACCGTGCGTCTCGTCCTGCAACGCGCGCAATTGCCGCAGATGGTCCACGCGGTCGGCGAGGGATTCGACGTGGCCGTACAGCATGGTGCAGGTGCTGCGCCCACTCATGCGATGCCAGGTGCGATGCACGTCCAGATATTCCTCGGCGGATTCCTTGCCCTTGGCGATGGCCGAACGGACTTCCTTGCGGAAAATTTCCGCGCCGCCGCCCGTAAGCGAATCCAATCCGGCGGCCTTCAGTTCGCGCAACGTTTCCTCGACGGATTTTTTGGCGAGCCAGGCGAGGTGCAGAATCTCGATGGCGGTAAAGCATTTGAGATGCAGCTTTGGCGTAGCGCGGGCGGCCTCGCCTGCGGGTTCCGGCACCGTCCCGGTGCCGGGGGGGCGCGTCTTACTGTTGTCTGGCGGCGCGACGCCGCCGGAACCCGCCGCCGGGACGGCTGCGCCACCTGACAGCGCCTTGAGCGCCTTGAGCATGTCGGTGTAATAGCTGAACGGCAGCGAGGGATGCAGCCCGCCGACGATATGCAGTTCGGTGACGCCGAGCCTCAACGCTTCGCGCGCTTTCTGGACTATCTCCTCGATGGAAAACTGGAAACCGTCGGCGTCGCGTTTCTTGCGCGCGAACGAGCAGAACTGGCACGACAGGATGCAATAGTTCGAATAGTTGACGTAGCGGTTGATGATGTAGCTGGCGCGGTTGCCGACTTTTTTTTGCCGCGCAAAATCCGCAATGGCGCCGACAGCGTTGAGGTCCCTGGATTCAAACAGCCGCAGCGCGTCGGCTTCGGAGATACGCTCGCCGGCGGCGACTTTGTCATAAATGTCGCGCAATCGGCTGTGTTGAACAAAAAAGTTCACCCACAACATTTAGCAGCAATTGCGCATTTGGGAAAGTGAGTTTGTTGCGCGGGAATGCAATCGCGAATCAACAATCTGTTTGAGTCGGCGCTGGTAATGGAACCAAAATCATCCATAGTTAGACAAAAGATTTTCACCAGATGCGGGATGAATTTATGGAAGAGCAGATTTTAAGATTACTGGGCCGGCGGGATTACGCGCCGGCCAATGTGCCGGAATTGCTCCGGCATCTCCGACTGGCACCCCAGCGCCAGCAGGAATTGCAAGGGGTGTTGCGCCGGCTGGAACAGTCCGGCCGGATCGCCCGCACGAAGGGGAATCGTTACATCCAGGCGCGCGAGGCGGACCTCGTTCCGGGTCGGATTCGCATCAACCGCCAGGGGAAAGGCTTTTTGCAGCCGGACGACCCGGCGTTGCAGGAAATCATGATCCCGGAAGAGGCAACGTCCACCGCACTCCACGAAGATCGCGTGCTCGTACGCCGCGATGTCCGGCCGAAAGGTCTGCGTTCCGGCCAGCTCGCGCAGGAAACGGGCGCGGTGATCCGCATCCTGGAACGGATGCGGACACAAATTGTCGGCACATTGCAGCAGGGCCGCAAGTTTCTCTACGTGATTCCCGACGACCCGCGCACGCCGCACGACATTTATGTGCCGCCGGCCCGCGACGTCGGCCGGCCCGCGCGTGTCGGCGACAAGGTCGTGGTGGAGTTGCGCGAATGGGAATCGCGTCACACCAACCCGGAAGGCGAAATCATCGAGGTGCTCGGTGCTCCGGACGATGAAGGGGTGGACATGCTGTCGGTGCTGCGCCAGTACAACCTGCCGCTGCATTTTCCGAAGGAGGTGCTGCACGAAGCGCGGGCCATCGGGACGGCCGTTTCGCCACACGAACTGGCCGGGCGCGAGGATTGTCGACGGCAACCGGTTATCACCATTGATCCGGACGACGCGAAGGATTTTGACGACGCGATCTGCCTGCAACAGGTTTCGCCGGGCCAATGGAAGTTGTGGGTACACATTGCGGACGTGTCGCATTACGTGAAACCGGGCACGGCCCTGGACAACGAAGCGCGCCGACGGGGCAATTCAACCTACCTGGTGGACCGGGTGATCCCGATGCTGCCGGAAGCGTTGAGCAACGAGTTGTGCTCGTTGAAACCGGACGTGGATCGCCTGACCAAATGCGTGGAGTTCCTGGTATCGAATGAGGGCCGGGTGTTGCGGACAGAATTTTACCCGGCGGTGATTCATTCGCAGCGCCGGTTTACCTACCGGGAGGTGCTGGCGATTTTACAGCGGAAACCAAATGACCGGATTGAGCAGATGTTGCACGACGCGAACATGCTGGCCCAGCGGATCCGGCGGTCGCGGTTCAAGGCCGGTTCATTGGACCTGGATTTTCCCGAAATGAAAATCCGGCTGGATGACCGCGGCCGCGTGACACGCATCGAGAAAGTGGAGAATGACGTTTCCCACCAGTTGATCGAGGAATTCATGTTGCTGGCCAACGAGGCAGTGGCGGGCCGGTTGATGAGCCGGAATGTGCCGGCGATTTACCGGGTGCACGAGGAACCGGACGAACGGCGGTTGCAGGAATATCGCGAGGAGGTGCTCAGCCACCATGTGCCTTGCGCCAGTCTGACGAGGCGGCAGGAAGTCCAGAAGTTGCTGCAAAAGCTGGACACGATGCCCATCGGCGCGGCGCTCAAGATCGGGTTTCTCCGGTCGCTCATGCGTGCTCGTTACGCGATCGAGCCGCTCGGTCACTATGGCCTGGCCAAGGCCAAGTACACGCATTTCACGTCGCCCATCCGGCGGTATGCCGACCTGGTGGTGCATCGCGCGTTGTTCCAGAAGAGCCACGGCCCGACGCATTCCCTCAAGGAAACCGCCGAACATATTTCGGACACCGAACGGAATTCCGCCGACGCCGAGCGGGACAGCAAGGACGTAAAGCTGTATGCCTTTCTGAAGGCGCAGCTCAAGTCGGCGAAACCGATAACTTATCCGGCGCTGGTCACGGACGTGCGCAATTTTGGTTTCTTTGTGGATGTGCCGGGGCTGGCGATGAGCGGGCTGGTACACCTTTCCTTTCTGGAGGATGACTTTTATCTGTTCGATTCAGAACGGAGCCAGCTGATCGGCCGGCGCACCCGCCGGATGATCCGGTTGGGCGACAAGGTGCGCGTGCAGGTGGCCAGGGTGGACAGTTTCAAAAAGCAGGTGGATTTCCGGCTGGCCCAGGAGGGCGGAACTGTGCCAGGACGTTCCGCGAAAGGTCGTGAATCGGACTTAAAGCGCCCACGGCAACCGGTGGCTCGTTCGCATCGGAAATGGCGATAAACCATTGTAGCCGCCGATGTGGATCAGCGGTCAACCCGCGTTTTTTAGAGCGGCTACAGATTTGGGAGAACTTTTGCGGTGGTGCGCCGGTCCCCGAACCGGCTTGTTACCACTGGTCGTTGTCCCGGGGCCGGGCCGGCGACCGGCGTTCCATCACCCGCTGAAGGCGCCGAATAACGCACGCATCTCCTCGTCCACATCCGCCGAATCTGCCAGGGTTTGCGCAATTTCATCGCGGAGCAGTTGCCGATAGCGCTTCCGCAACCGGTGCACAGCCACCCGCACGGCGGTCTCGTCCATGCCGAGCGACTTCGCGGCTTCAGCGTGGGACAATTCGTCCTTGCCCGCCGTCAGGAAGATTTTCAACTGCTCGAACAGTTTCGCCTTCCCGTCGGCGGCGCACTCCGCCTGCAACCGTTCGATGACCCTGGCCAGCAGGGTCACGGCCCATTCGCGGTCGAACGCCCGGTCGGGACCTGGCTCCCCGGCCACGGCGACCTGAAATTGCGTGTCGGCGGTCTGCCAGTCGAGCGAGAGGTGTGTCGTGCCGCCGCCGCGTTTCTGGCGTTGCGATTTGTCCCATTCATTGGCCAAAAAGTGTTTCAACGACGCCAATAGAAACGCCCGGAACCGTCCTCGTTCGGCACTCAGGCCGTCGAGATAATTTTTGGCGAGGAACCGCGCAAAAAACGCCTGGGTCAAATCTTCGGCGTCCTCCTTCGTGTGGCCGCGGCGGCGGACGTAGGCGTAAAGCGGGAACCAATAGGATTGGCACAACTGTTCCAGTGCCGAATCGGATTGCGGCGTGGACCGATTGCCTGCCGCGAGCACGACCGTCCAATGCGTCGTGGCGAACACGTCACCCGGCGCGCTCGTAGACTGGTTGGTATGTTCAGAGGTCATTTTTGAAATGGTAAAGACGATCCGGGCAGCCGCCGACTACTTTCCTTGAGGCGGGCCGCTCGTTTCAAGTCGGTGATGTTTGGGGGCAAAGCTCCGTCTTCTTCACACGCCGGTCATTGATTTTGAGTATACAGATGTTGCAGCCAACACGGTCCAGACCGATAACCATCTCGCCGGCGCACGGTTTCACCTCGCCGATTGACCATTCCAGGATATCCCTCATTTTCAGGTCCGGGTTTTTTACGGCAATTCTGGCCGCGGCGAGGATTTCTTTTTGGAACAAGGCCATGCTCATGATGTCATCCGCTCCTGCCCTTTCGCTTCCCATTTCTCTTTGCAGTCATTTCATCAATCCTGACTGGCCGGTGGTCATCGCCATGATGCAGGCGGCGGTCCAGCTCTTGCAGGAATACAAGTCGACGGCGGTCACGAGCCGGTCTGGTTTGGGGTTCGCCAACGCCGTCAGGCAAAGTCGCAAGGGCTGGTTTTTGTCGGGCGAGAAGGACCCGTTGACCCAGGCCAGCCTGGAATTGGGGCCGGTTGGACCAATGACGCCATCGGCGTTGCTCTTTGCGATCCAATCGAGAATGTCGTCGCCGTAGCGCAGTAGGTTGGTTATGGACGAACCGTCTTCATAATGAAACACCACCTCGCACACCGGCGTTCCGGCCGGTGATTTGAAGAAAGCTCCGTGGTAAAGGTAAAGGGTTTCAAATTTCCGGTTCAACTGGATACCCGGAACCTGTTCCGGAAAGATGATATTCAATTTTTGCGCATTACCTCCGCCCCAAAGACAGATCATGCCCCCAATCTCGAGGGGCACCTGGTCGAACACCTGATATCCTCGGGGAACACTATTCCAGCCCGAGAAGCCGGCAATCTGGTCAAAACGGGAAGCCGGCGTGGTGTAATAGGCTGTGAGGTCAACCGGTGTGGCGGGGTTAATGTTGGTAATTGCCGCACCCGTGGATTCCGACTGCACCAGCTTGTAGCTGATGTTCACGCGGCGCGGGCTGGTGCTATAGCCGGTGATTTCCAGGATGCCTTGCAGTCCCTGATCGGTTTTAAAGCCGAAGACGACCGGCAGATCGGTGCTGCCAAAACGCACACAGGCCTTGTCCAAATCGGGGGCCGTGGTTGAAATACCGGCCAGGGTTTCATCGTGACGTAGTTCGTCCAGAAGTTGGGCCGGGGTCAGGTCCCGGTAATCATCGCGTTCCAGCCGGATGATTTTTGCGCCGACACCCAGCAGGCCGCTGGGATTGTTTGTGTCGGTATCCATCGTCAGTTGAACACCCTCGCCTTCCGCCCAGCCCACCGCCTTCAGATAATCCAGTCCGGCCGGGTTGTCACTGGCGGAAACACTTTGCGGCATCCGCACGACCCTGCCGGTTGCCAAATCAAGCCATTGACGCGGGGCGAATGAATGATGGAACTCGGCGCTGAAGACGGCGGCCTCGTTCTTCGACTGCACCAGCTTGTAGCGAATCTTCACGCCGCGCGGGTTTTCGGTGAACCCGGTGATTTGCAGAATGCCACGGCCGCCTTCGCGGGTCTGGAAAAGCCAGGTTGGAGGCATGGAATCTTTGGCGTTCAGTAGAACGGTTTCACCCCGGGGGCTCTGGGCCAGTTGTTCGAGCATCGTCGGCGAAATTTCATCCCAGGCCTGTGGCGAAGTGGGGAGGGCCTTCATGTCCAAACCCACCAAACCGCCAACTTCCGGAATAACACAGAGCGCATCAATGCCGTTGGTTAGCATCCATTGTTTCTGGGCGCCTGTATCCGCCGCCCACATGGCTGCGGGACCGCTGAAAAGCGACCCGGCGTCGAAATCAATCATCATCAGGGCGTTGGTGCTTTCGGCTTCGCTTTTAAAAGGAATTTTGCTGTCAACGAGCGTCCGCTCCATCACCGGGCCAAAGGTGAAGGTTTTGGCCCCCGCGGAAGCAGGCTCGATATTAGTGATCCAGCCAGCCTTGCTTTCTTCCAACGCTTCGATTTTCGTTCCGAAATAAAGAGCGGCGAATGATTTGCCGCCAGCATACATCGAAACGTGCGGTAGACCGGGAACCAAGTGGGAATCGGTCAATTCAAAATCGCCGCGACCTTTGGAAATCTGCATTTCCTGCTTTGAATCCGTGGGAACCTCGACGTTGTTGGTCGTCGTGATGTAAAGCGCGAGGGATGCACCGTCGGCGCTGACGAGATTGTAATGGCCTTTGACGGTCATCTGGTTCTTGTTTCGCTCAACGGAGGCGATTTCAATGGAATCACCGCGAGGGAAATAGGTCTGGCCGATGTAGTCGGACTTGATCGAATTGGTGTGGAAAATCAGCGGACCCGCAGGTTTGACGGAAAAAATGATAAAAATTGCGGTGATGATAATTGCAAACAAAGCGAATGCGCCGCGTAGGTTTCCCAAATTCACAGTCCAACCAAAGCCTGGAAGTAATTTCGGCACCAAAATACGTGAATCGCGTTTGCTGAAATAAATCGCGGGCCATTTCCATTTCGTGCTGGTCCAATTCTGCGGATTATGCCATTCGGCTTCATTGATGGCGGATTGGTTTGCGGTTGCATCCGGTTTTGTCGCCGCAATCGTCTCCACTTGCGTCTTGAGCACGCTGGCTTGCTGGTAGCGGAGTTCCGGTTTTTTCTCCAATGCGCGCAAAACGATTTCATCGAGGCGCACGTCAATCTGGACTTTCGATGACGGCGGCTCGATTTTTTTGCCGGGCAGTTCGCCGGTGAGCATCTGGTAGAACACCACGCCCAGTGCATAAATGTCCGCTCGATGGTCCACGGCGTCCGGGTGTTCCTTTTGCTCGGGCGCCATGTAATTCGGCGTGCCCATCACCTTACCGGCTTCGGTCAGGTCTTGTAGCGCAGGCTTCCCAGCCTGCAGGTTTGCGGAACATCCTCGTCCCGCGTTTCCCAAACCGGCGGCGGGGACGCCGCCGGAACCCGCAGACGTGGACGTCCGCGCTACGTTGCCCACCAATTTCGCCAGCCCGAAATCCGCCACCTTCACACGCCCGCGGCGGTCCAGTAAAATATTCTCGGGCTTGATGTCACGGTGGACGATGCCCTGGTCGTGGGCAAATTGCAGGGCGTCACAAATCTGCGGCACGATGGCCAGCGCCTCGCGCGGCGAAACGCGCCCGGCATGGAGCAATTGCCGCAGGTTCACACCGTCCACGAATTCCATGAGGAAATAAAACAGGCCGTCCGCCCGGCCGAAATCGTAAATCGTCACGATGCCGGGATGGTTGAGTTTCGCCAGCGCCCGGGCTTCGCGGGTGAACCGTTCGGCGAATGCGGGATCGTCCCCGATGCCGGGCGGAAGAATTTTCAGCGCGATGATGCGGTCCAATTCCTTTTGCCGCGCCCGGTAAACCGCGCCCATGCCGCCCTTGCCGACGAGTTCGAGGATTTCGAGCTGCGGAAACTTGGCGGCGAGTTCGGCGGCGGCCGGCGGCTGAAACGGCGGTTCCTTCGCACCGGTGACCGTGTCCGCCGCCGCGCCCTGTTTGAGCAGGCAGGCGGGACAAAGGCCCGCCGGGGCGTTGGCCGGCAACGGCGTGCCGCATAGCGGACATTTGTTTCCCTCGGGCATGGGCTGGTTCAATTTTACCGTGTCCATGCCTGCTTCAGAAGCAAAACCGGAAAGACGTTACCTGGATGATAGAAAAACTCTCAACCTTCAACCTTCAACTCCCAACATCAAACTGCTTCGCGCGAGTCGCCATTGGGCTTTGGGAGTTGAATGTTGAGCGTTGAATGTTCCCTAATTTTCATCGCAGCCTGAACCCGCCCTGAAAAATCACCTCGGCGGCGGTAACGATGAGGAAAACCGTGCTGATCACGGCGTTCAGGCGGAAGAACGCGAGGTTGATCCAGTTCAAACTGCGGCGGCGGGCAATCCAGTGCTCCAGCACGAGGCACCCGACGATAAGAAACCAGCCGACGAGATAGGCGATGCGGAATTGGCAGAGCAGCCCAAACGCCAGCAGCAGTCCGCACATGACCATGTGCGCGAGAAACGCGGCGGCCAGCGCGTTTTTCGGACCCCACGCCACCACGAGCGAGCGCAGGCCGTGCGACTTGTCGAACTCGTAATCCTGCAGCGCATAAATGATGTCGAAACCAACCAGCCACAGCACGACCGCCAGCGCGAGAACAATCGGCTGCAAGCCAACTCTTATCGAATCAAACCAGGCCCAAAAGGCTTCAGACGAAGAGAAAATATCTGCCGGAGACGGCTGAAACCCGAATTCACCTTTCACCGCCAGCCACGCGCCAACCGGCGCCAGCGCCAGCGAAAGCCCGAGAAAAACGTGCGTGTAATCCGTGAACCGTTTCGTCAGCGAATAAAAGCAAATCACCACCAGCGCAACCGGCGACAGGTAAAAGCATAGCGGGTTTAGAAAATAGCTGGCCACGACCAGCCCCGCGCCGCTCAGAATCCAAAGTGCGATGGCGCTGGCCAGGGAGATTTGTCCGGTGGGCAAATGGCGGTTGGCAGTGCGGGGGTTGAGCGCATCAAATTTGCGGTCCACGATGCGATTGAACGCCATGGCGCAAGTCCGGGCGCAAACCATGGCCGCGAGAATCAGCAGAAATTTCTCCCAACCCGGCCAGCCGCGGTTATCACGCGCGGCGACCATCATCGCCGCCAGCGCGAACGGCAGCGCGAAGACCGTGTGCGGGAAACGGACGAACGAACCCCATTTTTTAATTAAAGAAAACATCAAACAATGAACGTCGAACGCCGAACATCGAATGGTTAGCCGGTTCTGCTGTAAGGATACTGAGTCGGGTCAGGCGTCCTGCGCTTTTGTTTTAACGCGTTCTGCTGCGCGGTTCGGATGCTGGACATGAAAATACGAATGAGTTCGTCGGATTCGCTCAAGGTGAAACGCAACATCGGATCGTCTTTTGCCCACCCTTTACGTTGAATCAGCCGTGCCCAGCGGCGCGTTTCGCGGAGTTCTTTCAAGCAGATCTTCAACTTGTGGATGAAATCCTCCCGTGACTCGGCGGATTCAGCCTCGCCGTGATTAGGGTAGGGTGATGTGCCAGAGCGCAAAATCTGTCCGGCAATGTGGTTCCCGGCGCGCGAAGAAGGTAGTTTCTCGGTCAAATCAATTACTGCCGAGGCAAATTCAAGCAACCGGCTTTCCAAGTCGAATTTTCGACTGCCCGCCTTGTCATCATGCAACATCCAGACCTCGCCCGCCGTTTCATTCAAAGTTCGATGTGCGATGTTCGATGTTTGATGTTTCCCCATATCATTCCCTTTCTTCGCTCCACCGCGGCACCAGCTTTTGCGGCAGGCCCAGATGGTCCAGCACGCGCGCGACGACGGTGTCCACGACTTCCTGGATGGTTTTTGGATTTGAATAAAATCCCGGATTCGCCGGCAAAATGGTGGCGCCGGCCTGCAACAGCAGTTCCATGTTCCGGACATGAACCAGGCTCAATGGCGTTTCGCGCGGTACCAGAATCAGCTTCTTCTTCTCCTTCAGCACCACATCAGCGGCGCGGAGGAGGACATCCTCGCTGTAGCCGTGCGCAATGCGGCCCATCGTGCCCATGGTGCAGGGGATGACGACCATGACGTCGGGCGGGTTCGAACCGCTGGCAAACGGCGCGTTCATACTTTTCACATTGTGCAGCCTCGCCCCGGGGGGAAGTTTCAATCCGCCCGGCAATTCCTCCGCGATGACCTGTTGCGCATAGTTGCTCAGCACGACATGGATTTCATGCGCGTGCGAATCCAGATTATCGAGCAGGCGCTGCGCGTAGAGCGCGCCGCTGGCTCCGGTGATGGCGACGAGAATCTTCAATGGACACAAATCGTAAATCGTAAATCGTAAATCGTAAATGCGGAAACAGCTTGAGTCGGCTTTTCCCTTCCGCACAATAGTGGCGTGTTCAAGTTTGTCGGAATCATTTTTGCCGTGGCGTTTTTTTGTCTCGCCGGTGCGGCCCGGCCCTCCGCCGGGAGCAAATTCCCGGCATTGGGCTGGGTTAACACCAATATCGCTCACAATCCGTTCGGGCCGGCGCCGGTCAAGCTGATGATGCCGGTCGTCCCGTCGAATGCGCCGGCGGAAGAGTGGCAGCCGCCCGTGGCCCCGAGACAGGTGCCGGTCAGGCCCCTGACGACGTGGATTTCGTTGGACAATTGGGCGACGCAACACGGTGTTGGCAAATCGCACCTCCTGTCAAACATGCCGGTCACCACTTATGCGGTTGGTTCTTCCAACGGCGTCATGGTTCTGGCCATTGGCAATCGGGAGGCAACCTGGAACGGAATCGAAATTCATCTCGGCTTTGGACCACAGATCATTGACGGCCAGCTTTTCGTGTACGGGCTCGACGTGCAAAAAAATCTGGAACCGTTGCTCTGCGGCCCGTCGTTGGCGTTGCCGCCGGCCAATCCGGTCATTGTCATTGATCCCGGCCACGGCGGAATGAACAGCGGCACGCACAGTATCCTGGATGGACGGTTCGAGAAGGAATTCACGCTGGACTGGGCGTTGCGGCTGGCACCATTGCTCGCGCAGGAGGGCTGGCAGGTTTTTCTCACGCATACGAACGACGTGGACGATTCGCTGTCCAACCGCGTCACGTTCGCCGAAACGCACCACGCGGAATTGTTCATCAGCCTGCATTTCAATTCGCTCGCGCCCGACAAATTCCCGGCAGGGATCGAAACGTATTGTGTGACGCCCACTGGAATGCCTTCAACGCTGACGCGGGGTTACGGTGATTTTTGGTCTGAGAGTTTTCCCAACAACGCGTTCGACGAGCAGAATCTGCAACTCGCCGTACGGTTGCAGGGCGCCTTGCTGCACGAAAGCGGGATGGAAGATCGCGGCGTCTGCCGGGCGCGGTTCATGGGGGTGCTGCACGGACCACATTGTCCCGCCGTCCTCATTGAAGCAGGCTTCCTGTCAAATCCAAGTGATGCGCGGCAGATTGAGACGCCGGCATTCCGGCAAAAACTGGCGCAGGCCGTCGCCGACGCTCTGCGGCCAAAGCCGGAAACCGGGAATCAGAAACCGGAGGCCGGAAGCCAGAAGCCGGAGAACAACGGTCAGAAGGCGGAAACTTTCATTCCCGAGTCCGGCACGAACAAACTTTCCTGGCCATAGCTTTGTAGCAGCGGACGTAAGTCCGCTCTAACAAACAAGATTTGAGCCGGCTGAGGCCGGCTGTTACAAACTAACCCCTTCACACGCGAGCAATTTGCGTTTCCAATCCAATCCTCCGCCAAAGCCGCCGATTTTTCCATGCGCCGCCAGAACGCGATGGCACGGCACGAGAACCGGGATCGGGTTCGCCCCGCACGCGCCGCCGACGGCGCGGACCGCCCTGGCTTTGCCAATCGCCTCCGCGATTTCGCCGTAGCTTTTCGTCTGGCCGAAGGAGATTTTCCGGAGTTCGCGCCAGACGGCCTGCTGAAATTCCGTTCCACCGGACAAATCGAGCGGCGGCAGGTTTTTCGCGGTGCGTCCGGCAAGAATATTTTTCAGCGCGGCTTCAACCGTACGGTGCCACTCGCGGATTTGAGCGGGAACTCTATTGGTTTTGACCGCTCGCGTCCGGGCTGTGGTAGCCCGGGCGTCCACGCCCGCGGGTGATGACGGCATCCTGCCGCCAGACCGGGAATCGCGCACCGGGACGGCGCGCGAACCCGCAGCCGGAAAGGCTGCGCTACGGAAGGGAAAATCCATTTGCGCGAGGCCTTTTTGGGAATAGCGCGCGATGAACTGGCCTTCGCGCGTGGGAATCGGCAGCTCCAAAAAATTATTTTTCATACGGCCGGAATTTCAATGGCCCGAGCCGGCTTGTCAACCGACTAAAGCCGGAAATTATGCACGCCCGTTCAGCGGTTGTGGACAAAAATGGAAATGACGCCGAGCAGAATCGCAAACAAAAAAACCACCAGCAGGATAAACCGGTTGCGGGCGACGCGCTTTTCGTAGCGCAAGGGACGCAGCCCCTGGACGCCACCGGCGGCAAGATAGGTGACCAGCCGCGGATTGGAAGTCGTCGGGCGGCGGAAATGCTGGCGAAGACGGCCAAAAAGTCCGGGCAAATCATACTTGCGCACGCCAAATTCATTGAACTGGTCGGGCGCGGTGGTTTCGTCGGCAGGCCGCAATGGTTTTACCTCTTCAAAAACCGGCTCATGCGCGACGTGGGCAGGCGGGGGCGGTTCCGTAGCGCGGGCAACCGTCGCGCCGTGCGGCACGGCGGTGGAACGCAGCCGGGGCACGGGCGTGTGTTGCAACTGGTTGTCGAGCCGCTTGATTTCAGCTTCGAGCGAGGCAATCTGGTCGTTCAACGCGCGGGCACGCTCGGAAATCGGGTCGCTTTTCTTTGCCTTTTTCTTCGCGGACGCCATACGACGGATTTCAACGATGCACCGGCATCGGCACGGGCGTCGTCATCCAGATCACCAATCCCACTCCGATGGCGCCCAGAATAATTACCAAAATCAGCGGCCAGGTCATCGCCAGGCCGATTTTGCACAACTGGCCGAAGCTGGCGCCGGCCAACGACGACCCGGACGGCGCCGGCGCATTTTCGGTTTGCGGCTTCTCCGGCGCCGGACCGGACAAGACCGGCACTTTCAGCCGCGCGGCGTTCCATTCCATGCGCGCGTTTTCAATCGTGGTGAGCGCGCGGGTGAGTTCGAGGTTGAAATTTTCCTTGGTCCACACCTCGTCGTGGATGGCCTGGATTTTGGTGAGTGCGTCGCGGAAATCACCGATGGTCTTGACCATTTGTTCGGCGTCGCGGCGGGTGTTGAATTCGGCTTCCTCCAGCAGACCCAGTCCGCGCGTCAAACTATGGATCATTTCCTGCCGACCAGTCTGGAATTCCGTCTGGCGCCGGCGCAATTCCTCCAGGGAGGCGCGTTCGCGCTCCAGATCCTCCTGCGCCCGCTTCAATTCGGCGAGCTTTTGCTGGGCCTCGACAACTTTGCGGTCCACCTCCTCGCGCGTGGGCGGGCGAAGCGGGTCGCTGGCGGACAGACCGGGTGTTTTGTGCGCCTGAAAGTCGGTGTCCACGAACTCCGTTGCGTCATAATCAGATGCCATAGCGCGACTTTAGTCCCGCGCGGCAGAAGTGTAAAGTGGTGTTTGGGCTTGTTATGGCACCACCGGGGTCTTAGACTGGCTTAGCCGGTAAACGCGATGATTTTCACATGATTGAATTGATTCAGTTTCCGTGGAGTCCGTTCTGCATTGTTCAACGCCGCATCCTAGAATTTTCCGGCGCTCCTTTTAAAATCACCAACATCCCGAACCAGGACCGTTCGCTGGTCTGGAAATTGACGAAGCAGCGCTATTACGGCGTGCCGATCATCCGCGACGGCAAAAACGTGGTGTTTGAACTCAACGACGATTCACAGGTCATCGCCAAATATCTCGACGAAGAACTGGGCCTGGGGCTTTTCCCGTCCGAACTCGAAGGCGTCCAGTCCATCCTCTGGCGCACCATTGAGAACGAGATCGAAGGCGCGGCGTTCCGGTTGAACGACATTTACTGGCGGGAAAACGTTCCGGCGGCGGAGCAACTCCAGTTTCTGCGCTTCAAGGAGCGTAAATTCGGCCGCGGCTGCATTGGCCAGTGGTATGCGCAACGGGACGACTGGCTCAAACTACTGGAGCAAAAGCTCCTGCCCTTCGAGGAAATGCTCGCGCACCAACCGTTTTTGCTGGGCCAGCGACCACGGTTTGTGGACTTCGATCTGTCCGGGATGCTCGAAAACTTCCTGTACTCCGGGCACTACGAATTGCCGTCGGTACATTCGCAAATCAAGGATTGGCATCGGCGGATGGGCCGGCTGAAAAAGCGGGATAATTAGCGATGTTCGTTTGGACCAGGATTGACAACAAATTTACAGCGGCCTTTACTGTTGGGTGGCATGACAACTGACCGGACATTTAGTCTAGCACGCCTTCTTTTCGGATGGGTGGGCGTGTCGATTGTCTGCGCTACCATCGCATTGCTGCCCAAACCCTGGACTCCATATCCGACCTGGTGGATTTGGCCTTACCTTTATGAACTTATTTTGCCGATCGTGGGTTTTGGCTTCGTATTTTACTGGGCGCGGATATTCGCCAAGCTGGATGTACTTCAGCGCGTCGTAATCGCGGGTTTCTTAGGCCTCTTTCTTGCCTTGGGATTTACGATTGCGTTTATCGATTGTCTGGTACCCATTTGGGGAACCATGCTCCATCGGCCGCCTTTTTATGAAACTCATTTCCAATCGGGGACTTTGCCGCTTCAAGATGTTCGTTACGGTTATCACGGTGACCAGCTCCTGTTCGTGATTTTCCAGACCAGCGTTAATGACGAGTCGCGTACTGAAGTCAAAATTGCGCCAATTACGGCTCCGAAGAACGCGGATGTGGTCATACCACAATATGACCATTGGATCGAGTTGCCTGATGGGACCCGTAAGGAACTGCCCGGTTCACGGACGATGTTTGAGTACGACTTGGGTGGAGCCTTCACCAGCCGATCGATAGATGTGACTCTGGATGAGTTCCGGCAGTGGACCGCGTCACGCCCTGAGATTTATTCGATTGAGAAGTTGGAACAGTTTGTGGCCCGGCAGCGAAAACATATCTGATGGCAGATGTATTCTGATTGGACGTATGACGAAAACCTGAAAAATTCACATCCTTTTTGCACAAGGCGGCTTGTTTTTAACCGTTTAAGAATTAATTTTGTTCTGAGTGAAGAATTACATCATTGACACCAACGTTCTCCTGCACGATCCCAATTCGCTGCTCAGTTTCGAGGAGAACGCCGTTTTAATCCCCATCGAAGTCATCGAGGAAATTGACCGGTTCAAGCGCGAATCGTCCGAATTGGGCCAGAATGCGCGCATGGTGTCGCGGATGCTCGACGGTTTTCGCGGCGACGGCCGCCTGAACGAGGGCGTGAAGCTGCCCAACGGCGGCAAACTGAAAATCGTTTTCCAGAAAAACGGCCACGTCAACGGCGAGGCCCATTTCAACGGCAATACGGTGGACAACCGGATTCTCTCGCTCGCCGCGTCCATCCAGAAGTCGCAGCCGAAAAATGCGACCATCCTCGTCAGCAAGGACATCAACCTCCGCATCAAGGCCGATGCGCTCGGTTTGCAGGCCGAAGATTACGAAACCGACCGGGTGTTTATCACCGACCTCTATACCGGCATGATGGAGATGGCCGTCAGTCCGGACAAGTTGGCCGCGTTTCGTGCCAGGGGTGAACTCGAACTTGCCAGCGGCAAAACCTATTTTCCGAACGAGTTCTGCACCTTAACGGACGAAGCCAATTCCAAAAAAGCCGCGCTCACCAAGGTGGACCCGACCGGCACGAAACTGGTACCCATCATTGACTCGCGCGAAGGCGTCTGGGGCATCAAACCGCGCAACCGCGAGCAGCATTTTGCCTTCGACGCGCTGCTCGACGACCGCGTCAAGCTGGTCACCCTCATGGGCAAGGCGGGCACGGGCAAGACATTGCTGGCCATGGCCGCGGGGTTGAAACGCACGGTGAACGACCGCGAGTTCCGCCGGCTCGTCGTCGCGCGCCCGACAATTTCCATGGGCAAGGAGCTCGGCTTCCTGCCCGGTTCGCTCGAAGAAAAACTGGCGCCGTGGATGCAGCCGATTCACGACGCGCTTGAAATGTTGAGCGACCTGAACATGGGTCACGACCATCGCCGCAGCACCGATCTGATGCGTTCGGGCAGCATCGTGGTCGAGGCGCTGAGCTACATCCGCGGGCGCAGCATTGCCAACCAGTTCATGATTATTGACGAGGCGCAAAACCTCACGCCGCTCGAGGCAAAGACCATCATTACCCGCGTTGGTACCGGCACAAAAATCGTATTCACCGGCGACCCGTATCAGATTGATAATCCGTATGTTGACTCGTCATCGAACGGGTTCAACTACGTCGTCAGCCGGTTCCGCGCCGAGGCCATCGCCGCGCACATCGAACTGCAGAAGGGTGAACGCTCCGAACTGGCCGAGCGGGCGGCGAATATTTTGTAGATTTTACCAGTTGACAAACCGCCATAACGGTCGAAATTTTCCATTAGCTGGATGGAACGCCAGCGCGGGCGCCTTCAGCGGGAAATTATGATCTCAAACGAACGGCCATCGCCATTTGGGCGGCGTCCTTATGGGCAACCCAAGCCGCCAGTCAACGAAGACACCCTGAAATCCGACAAGGTTCAGATCGAGCGCAAAACTTTTCTTTTCACCCTCAAGGAAAATCCCCGTGGCCGTTTTCTGCGCATTACGGAAGACGTCGGTGGCCGCCGTGACACCATTATCATACCTGCCACTGGCCTGGAGGATTTCAAAAAGCTCCTCGACGACATGGTGAAGGCCTCGACTGAGTTGCCGCAGAAGCCTCAGTAAGGCGGAAAAGCCGGCTGATTCATTTTGCCTCGCGGCGGGGACTTTTCTACGCTTTGTCATGCCTTCATTCGACATTGTTTCGCAGGTCAACTCGATGGAAATCGAGAACGCAGTGAACCAGGCCAAAAAAGAACTGGCCAACCGGTTCGACTTCAAGGGCAGCAAGGCGGAAATCGTTTTGGAGAAAAACGAAATCAAACTTTCCGCCGAGGACCATTTCAAAGTCCGCACGCTCAACGAAATGGTCATCGGCAAGCTCGCCAAGCGCAGCATCAGCTTGAAAAGCGTGGAGCAATGCGAGCCTGACATCTCGCCGCTCGGCCACGCGCGGCAGCTCATCAAGATCAAGCAAGGCATTGAAACCACGGTCGCCAAACAGATCACCGGGTTCATCCGGGACGGCAAGTTCAAGGTGACGACGCAGATTCAGGGCGACGCCGTGCGCGTGACCGGCAAGAGCCGGGACGAATTACAGGCCGTCATCGGCGCGCTGCGCGCGAAGGAATTTCCCGTCGCCGTCCAATTCGTGAATTTCAGGGATTAAATCAAACCCGACAGCTGATCCCGATGAGCAGAAAGTGTTAGGCGGAAAATGAAAGTGTTTAGAATGTTCCTCGTCTTAACATCGCTCATTTCCTTTTGCTCAATTCTTTACGCTGCCCCGCCCGCTGGTGTGGTTATCGGTTGGGGATTTAACGGCAATGGTGAAGTTGGCCAGATCAAAGGCGCA
>JANWKE010000044.1 GCA_025451535.1 Verrucomicrobiia bacterium | reverse complement strand
CTGGAACCTACAGCGTCACGGTGGGCAACACGTACGGGTCGGCCAGCGCCAACTTTAGCCTCTCGGTTGGCTCAGGCCCGCCGACCATCTCGGTGGACCTTTCGCCGACCAACTTGACTGCCTACGCTGGCGCCATTGAGACCTACTCAATCCATGTGGGCGGCAGTGGGGAGGGCCTGGCTTATCAATGGTATCGTGACGGCTCAGCCATCGCGGGAGCGACGGGGAGTTCCTACACGTTCACGGTCCTTGGCGGCACGAACACCTACTTCTGCGCGGTCACCAACGACTTCAGCGGAGGTGTGCCAACTGACAGCAGTACGGGCACGGTCATTGGCATCGTTCCGCCGTCGCTGAATCCGGTGAGTTACTCGTCCAAGACGAAGATCACGTTCAGCGGTTACAATCGCACCGAGACGCTGCAGGACTTCCCTGTGCTGGTGCGATTGGGGACCAATGTATCCGGGTTCTCCTATTCGCAGTTCGCATCGCCCACCGGTGGAGATCTCCGCTTCACCGACGGTAGCGGCTCGAATGAAATTCCTTATGAGATCGATGAATGGAATCCAAGCGGCACTTCCGCAATCTGGGTCCAGGTTCCGAACCTGTCGAGCAACAGCGTCATCTGGGCTTACTGGGGCAATGCGTCTGACACGACTCCGCCCAGCTCCACTACCAACGGCGCGGTGTGGGTGCCGCCGGCATTTCAGTCACTGCCATCCTATGAGGTGGTGTATCACATGGAACAGAGTGGATTCCCGTATCTCGACAGCACGCTGCAATATCCGGGGAACGGCACCACGGCACCGCTTTCAGCAGCGGGCATCGTGGGCGAAGCCGGCTCGTTTAGCGGCGGTTCCTATCTCGACGCCGGCAATGTCAATCTGGGCAACGCCTTCACCGTGTCGGCGTGGGTGAATCTCGCTCCGACTGCTTCCAATATTCAAGGCGTTTGGGTTAACGGCCCCGGCGGTTACACCTCAGCCGAGATTGCGCTCTTCATAAACGATTACAATACCGCCGACGGTGCACTGCTTTTAGGGACCGGCGACGGCACCAGCGGCCAACAACCGGAAACGGCGACGGGCATGGTCTCCGTCGGCCAGTGGCATTTGCTGACCGCGGTAGTGGACCGCCCCGGTGGCACAACCCAGTTGTATGTGGACGGCACACTCCAGGCTTCCGGCGCCGTGGTCGCCGACTTCCCGACCAACACCGATATGAACCTGGGCCGGTTCAACGCTGGAGCCTTTGCGTTCGACGGGTTGATCGATGAAGCACGCATCCATTCGGGATTGGATGACGCGAACTGGAACTGGGCCAGCTACGAGACGGTGGCTCAAAACTCCTCGTTCGAGAGTTACTCCGCCGTGGGTTCCTCGGCTGTGATCCTGAGCATCCAGCGTTCGGGCAACAATATCATCCTGAGCTGGCCGCAGGGAACGCTGCAATCAGCCAGTGCCGTCAACGGCATGTATGGCAATGTGGCCGGCGCGACATCGCCGTACACCAATACCGTGTCCGGGACCAAACAGTTCTATCGCGTCAGAGTCCAATGATCATAGAGAGAAGCGGCGGGAACACCTGTGGGTGTTCCCGCCGTGAAAAAAAGAATAATGAGCAGATATCAATACGTTGAATTAAACCGGGCGATTCAGGAGCAGACAGCAAGGCAACCTCACGCTCGGCGTGGGGCCAATAGGGGGCGATTCGGAAGTGCGGGGTTTTCGTTGGGTGAGTTTGGCGGCATCGCGATAAAGTGGAGCAGTGGTCGGTTCACGGGTTTATCGCCGGCGTAGCCAAATTATGACCTGTTTCCGTCTTTCATTTATGGCCGCCTCATTGCTCTTCTTGCTGGTTCCCTCTCGCAGCGCGTGGGGATTGACGAACAGTCTCGCGCTCACGCCGCCGATGGGCTGGAACAGTTGGAATCATTTCGGGTGCAATATGGATGAAAGCATCGTCAAGCACGAAGCCGATGCCATGGCTACCAACGGTATGAAAGCCGCCGGCTATCAGTTCATCAACATTGACGATTGCTGGCAGACCAACCGCGACGCCAACGGTGTCATTGTCGCCGATCCCACCAGATTTCCCGATGGCATCAAGGCGCTGGCCGATTATGTCCATTCCAAAGGCCTCAAGCTGGGCATTTATTCGGACCACGGCACCGCCACCTGCCAGGGCAAGCCCGGCAGCCATGGCTATGAGTATCTCGATGCCCTGACCTACGCGACATGGGGGATCGATTACCTGAAGTACGACAACTGCAACGTGCCGCCCGGCGACAACACCAACGTGGATGATGCGAGGATGGCCGGCGCGTTATCGGAAGGCGGACGGCCAATCGTATTCAGTCTTTGTGATTGGACCTTTGTTTCCTATATGCCGGAGGATGGTAATTTATGGCGTACGACTGCGGACATTCAGGACACATTTTCCAGCTTCGTCGCCAATCTTGCGGGTGACAGCCCGATGGCCTTTGTCGCCGGCCCGGGGCGATGGAACGACCCGGACATGCTGGAAGTTGGCAACGGCGGAATGACGGCCGCGCAGGATCAATCTCAGTTCAGCCTGTGGTGCCTGCTCGCGGCGCCATTGATCACTGGAAACGATCTGGCCACGATGTCTGCGCAAACGCTGGCTATCTTGACCAATCCGGAAGTCATTGCAGTGGACCAGGACTCCGCCGGTGAACAGGGAATTCAGGTGGCCGGCACCTTTACCCGGCAGATCTGGTGCAAACCTCTGGGAACGGATTTCAACACCAAAGCCGTCGCGCTGTTTAATCTGACCAGCATCGCGTCCAGCATGACCGTGAACTGGACGAACCTTGGTCTGCAGGCCGGCACGGCGACGGTGCGCGATTTGTGGGGGCATGCCGATCTGGGAACGTTCACGAACGGTTTCACCACCAACGTACCTGCCGATGGCGTCGTCATGTTGAAAGTCATCGGCACCGCTCCGGCCTTGCCCGGACCGGGCACCAACTATCTCACCGGCCTTCAGCCGGCATATGTGTATACCGGTTCGGGGACGATGGTCGCCAATCGGAGCATCGGCGGAAATACCATTACCCTCAATGGCGCGACCTACACAAACGGCCTGGGCGTCAATGCCTATTCCGGTCTGGAGTATCGGCTGGGTGCCGTCGCGGCACGTTTCCAGGCCGACATCGGTGTGGACGACGAGGTGGGTACCAATGGGTCGGTGGTCTTTCAGGTCTTCGCCGATGGCCTCAAGATTTATGACAGTGGCGTTATGACCGGCGGCGCGCCGCACCAGTCCATTGATCTCGATGTCACCGGCGTGAACCGGTTGACCCTCGGGATCAATGATGCCGACGACGGAACGGCCAACGACCACGCTGACTGGGCCGGGGCAAGAGTAACTGTTTCAAATTTGGCACCGGTAGCGCCTCCGCCGCCGGCCGGCCTGGTGGTTAATGCCGGGCAACCGATTCGATTGACGTGGGCGGTCACGCCGGGCGCTTTGGCTTACACTATCTACCGTTCCAACTCCAGCAGCGGCACCTTCACGAACATCGCCAGCGTGGTTGTCCCGAATTTCGGAGACAGCAATATCACCACCGGCATGACGTACTACTACTCGGTTTCCAGTGTGGGAAAAGGGGGAGAAAGCACCGCCTCAATCATCGCCAGTGGCATGGCGTGTTCGGCGCCAGCGGTGCCGACGGGTCTGACCGTAACGGTTAATGGCACGCAGGCCATCCTTAATTGGAATCCGGCGCCAGGCGCTACCAGTTACACCGTGGTCCGCGCCACCAGTTCCACGCCCTACGCTCCCATCGCGACCGGCCTGACGGCCGCTGCCTGCGTCGATACCAACCGGCTCAATGGCGTGATTTACTATTATGCTGTCGCTGCCAACAACAGTTGCAGTCAGAGTGGCAAGTCCCCGTATGCGTTTGGCTCCACCAACGTGACCGTCGGCATCCGATATTCCGGCAGTAATGTCGTTCTGACCTGGCCGGAGGGCACGCTGCAGTCGGCCGGTACGGTCACGGGTCCCTATAGCGACATTACGAATACCCCCTCGCTTTACACTAACACCATATCTGAAACCCGGCAATTTTACCGGGTTCGCATCCCATAACCACAAACCTGAAATCTTGGCGGGCCTGGTTGAACATTCCCGCCCGTCAAAAAATCGAAAATAAAGATAGAAAATGAAGAATATAAAAACAGCCGTTCGGAAGCGACAGCTTCGCGGGGGCGCACCATTTGAAAATTCAGGGTTCACCCTGATTGAACTCCTGGTGGTCATCGCGATCATCGCCATCCTGGCCGCCATGTTGCTGCCGGCGCTCAGTGCCGCCAAGCTGCGGGCGCAAGGCATCCAATGCATGAACAACACGCGCCAGATTATGCTGGCCTGGCAGATGTACAATGGCGACCACAACGGCTATCTTGTGGTAAATCACGCCGGCGGCAGTGCCTCTGATACCACTTTAAGCTGGGTGTCCGGGTGGGAGGACTACGCTGGCTCGGCAGCCGATACCAATGTCCAGGACCTGATTAATCCGCAGTATGCTTTACTGGCGCCGTATTTGAAATCACCGGGAGTTTTCAAATGTCCGGCGGACCAGAGTCGCCAGAACGGGTTTGGCGGCCTGCCACGGGTTCGAAGCTATTCCATGAATGTGGCGGTCGGGCCGGATGTCAACCCCGGACAAGATCCGCACGCGAAGCACGGGAAGAGTGGATACGACAGTTGGTTGCCTTGGAAGGCTGATGATACCGGGTTTAAAGTTTTCCTCAAGGAAAGCGAATTTACCAATCCGAGGCCTTCAGAGTTATGGATCATTTTGGATGAATCGCCGGACAGTATCAACGACGGCTGTTTTGCAGTGTATATGCCTACCTCCGCCGCTTCCACCGAATGGATTGATTTCCCCGCCAAGTTCCATGGCGATGCCTGCGGTTTCGCTTTTGCGGATGGCCATTCGGAAATCCACAAATGGTTGAGTCCGGGAAATATTCCGAATGTCCTGTACCAAACGGCCCCAAAAACCGGCGTATTTGAATTAAAAGATCCCGACATCCTCTGGGTGGCCAAGCGCACGACGGCGTACAGCAACGGTCGATCTTTGCCTTATTGATATTGGAAGGGAAGGACGATTGTGACCGACGCAAATTATTATGGGAATCCAGAAACAAAGTGGTTGGATGCCGGGATGAATGGATCACTGGAAAAAAACAAGCGCTCCATCTTTCACCAATCCACCAATCCAACGATCCCCAAGTCCATTGGTCGTTGGGGCTGGGCCGCGCTGTTTCTGTTGACAGTGCCGGGCATGGGCGTATCACGGGCGACAAATTTGTCCAACCCGCAGGTGAATACCTACAACTGCCGCATCGGCACGGAAACGTTTGCCGGCATGTACAAGTTCACCGGCAACACCCTGTTGGTGGAAACGGCGCAGGCCATCACCAACATGGGCAGTGATGCCATCAAGTTTTACATGGGCCAGAACACCTCCGGCCAAAGCGGGGTGACGCTCACTTCCAACATCACCAACCTGCTTACGCTGGCGCGCGATGAACCCAGCTACCGGACGGTGTTTGACATGCCGTTCCGGCATATTGTCTTCTGGGCCTATCCGTTTGCGAACTCGGACGAGTGGTGGGGCGGTGGCTACAATCCCACCCAGGGCGCCAAGGATTACCGGGAGATATATGACCTGACACATTATCTCCTGACCAACTACAACAACTCCGGCAAGACCTTCTACCTCGGGCATTGGGAGGGTGACGGTTATCTGGAGGTGAACGGGTGGACCACCAATCCCAGTTCCACGACCATTCAAGGGATGATCGGTTGGCTCAACAACCGCCAGCAAGCGGTGGACGATGCCAAGGCCGCCACATCGTTTACGAATGTTGAAGTTTATAATTACGCCGAGTGCAACCGTGTCCGTGACGCCATGCTCAACGGCCCCAACAACAACGAGCGGGTCATCAACTATGTCATCCCATACGTCACCAACCTGGATTACCTGTCCTATTCTTCCTACGATGCCCAGAACCTGTCCGCGTCGGATTTGGACACCACCCTGAATTACATGGAAGCGCATCTGCCTACCAATAAATTGTCGGCCGTGCCCGGTCCGCGCATGTGGATTGGTGAATACGGGTGGGGGACGCAACCGACCGCCGCCCAGGAACCGTTGGTGCGCGCCTACATCCAGCGGTTGCTGAACTGGAATTATAACGGCCAATGCCTCCCGTTCATTCTGATGTGGGAGATGTACAGCAATTACAACCCGAACGGGGGCACCAACTTCTGCCTCATCGATTACCAGGATAACAAGACGTTGACGTGGTATCTCCACAACAATTTCTACAACGCAGCCCGGCTGCTCGTCGCGCAATTCCAGGAAACCAACGGCCGGTTGCCGACCGATACCGAGTTCACCTCGCTAATGTCGCCCCTGTTAAACCAGCCGTTGCCGGCGCCGGTAAATCTGGCGGTGACCAACGGCGACGCGATCGTCGCCAGCAATACCGTGTCGCTCGCGGGCACCCTCGCCCAAGGGGTTTATGGCGATAGCGAAGCCGCGATGTACGTTTACTACGGACGCCAGGATGGCGGCACCAACCCCGGCGCGTGGGAGGCCGGCCGATTTATCGGGGTGAACACCAATTTTAATCCTCGAACCTTCAGCATCACGCTGAACAACCTCGCACCGCAGACGAATTATTTCTACCGCTTCTACGCCGCGAACAACATCACCAGTGCCTGGGCGTCGGCGTCGTCTTCGTTCACCACGGAGACAATCACTCCCTCCGATTTTGGTTCCCGGATGAAAATTTCTTTCTCCGGGTATGACCGGGGGGAAACCTTGACGAATCTGCCGGTCTTGGTGAATTTGAGCACGCTGCTGCCGGGTTTTTCCTACCAGCAATTTGCCTCACCGAATGGCGGCGACTTGCGCTTCACCGATGCCGGCGGCACGCATCTGATTCCACATGAAATTGACGAGTGGAACACCAACGGCACGTCGAGCGTTTGGGTCAATGTGCCGTCGCTTTCGACCAGCAACAATTTCATCTGGGCCTATTGGGGCAACCCGGCGGCCGTCAACCCGCCGCCTTACACGACGAACGGCGCGGCGTGGCCGGGGTTCGATTTGGTGTATCACTTGAAAGAGAACGGCTTTCCGTACGCTGACAGCACGCTCCAATGGCCGGCATTGTCCGGCAAGGCGCCCGCCGAGACCGGCGGCATCATCGGTCACGGCGAGGCATTCAACGGTTCCACGACCTGGCTGGACGCCGGCGCGGTTAATGATCTGGGAAACGCCTTCACGGTTTCAGCCTGGGTGAACGTGTCTCCCGGCGCCAACAACATCCAGACCATCTGCGCCAACCAAAAAGGGGGCTTTGGCTCCGCCGGCTTCGCGCTCTTTGTGAACGCCTATAACACCGCCAACGGGGCGGTGCTGCTGGACGCCGGCGACGGCACCAGTGGTTCAGAGATTTCCACGCCTGCCGGCGTCGTCGGTTTCGGCCAGTGGCATCTGGTCGCCGCTGCCGTGGATCGGGCTGGCGGGACCGTGGCCTTTTACGTGGACGGTGTCCCGACCGGCGGCGGTTCCATCGTCACCGATTTCATCAATAACGCGGATTTGAATTTCGGCCGTTTCACCAACAACGCGCTATATTTTACCGGCGCGATGGACGAGGCGCGCATCCAGTCCGGCGTTCAATCTTCCAACTCCGTTTGGGCCAGTTGGGCCACGGTGGCGGCGAATTCGGTTTTGCAAAATTATTCCGCCGTGACCCGGCAACCGCCGGTTCTAACGATCAGCGCCGGCGATGCCAACGGCGCGGCCCTGGCCTGGCCGGAGAGCGGTGTTGGATTCACACTTTATACCACCACCAACCTGGCTCCCCCGGTCGTTTGGACGGTGGCCATTAACCAGTCGGTGCTCACCAGTAATCAGTGGCAAATCAGTTTGCCGGCCAACGGCGATAGCCAGTTCTTCCGTTTGAAGTCCCAATGAGCTCAAGCCTTCCGTCCTTTTGCACCGGACGCATCGGCCCGGTTCTCGGTCGCATAAATTTGAAGACGCAAAAGGGCAGCCTGGTTTCCCGTTTAATTCGAGGGACCCGGGGTAAAAGTGCCTGGACGGCGGTTTGGCTCGCGGCGGCGATCGGTTCAGCCAATGCGGCCAGTGCCGACAATGCCGCATTGTGGCGCCCGCGCTTTGCCACGCCGGCCATTGTGGCGCTCGACCGTGCGAAGGACCGGCAATTTACCGCCGAGATCAAGGCTTCTCCTTCCGCGCGGGATTGGAGCGCCAGCATTGCCAATGACTTGAAAAGCTGGCCCTGCCGAGTTGTCTCGGCGGCCTATGCCGGGATTGACAATGGCTCGAAGCCGGGCTGGCAGGTCCGCCTCAGTGTTCCGGCGGATGCCTCGCCGGAACTGTTCGCGCTCACCGTCGCCTGCAACGAAAGCATCAGCGTGCAGCCGCAATCGGTCAGCGTCATTCCGGCATTCGAGACGAATTTTTATGTCCTGCACATTACCGACGAACAGATTGTCAACCAGTTCCATACCGACCCTTCCGGGCAGTACTACCAGATGGTTGGCACCTGGGAGGAGATGAAATGGATGCAGCAACCGGTGAATCTCATCCACCCGCGTTTCGTGCTGATCACCGGTGACCAGATTGATTTTAACGGTGCCCTGGACGGCTGGAACAACTGGGCAAACTGGGGTTACCGGCCGCACGGCAAAAAAATATTTATGCCGCGGGAAACCGCCGATTTGGAAAATCGCCTCAGCGAAATGTACAAGGACTGCCACAAAGGTTACCGCGTGGCTTACGTTGAAGCACCGGGCAACCACGATGTTACGCCGCCGGGGAAACGGCTGGATGGTTCCACCATTGACTGGCACCCGGTTTCCGTGCGTACCTATGAACAGGAATTTGGACAACGCGACTGGTCGTTTCGGATGGGTGATTTTTATGTGCTGCTGCATGATTGGAGCAGCGCCCGGTTGAAAGCGTGGGCGGCGGCCGATTATGCCGCCGCTTTGCAGGATCCGGCCGTCAAGTTCCGCCTGATCGGCCAGCATTACTACACCCGGTCGGACTGCCGTCAACCCTTTGTCCCGGCGAAGTGCGATTTGATGCTGATTGGCCACGGCCACCGGACCGCCACGATTCAAACGTCACCGTATTACATCTACGAAGATCGGGCGGCGTTCATCTACGGCACGGCGGGGTTTTTCAATTTCCGGCGCACCGCCGGCGGTTGGTCGTGCGACCAGACCGCGATGCTGCGCAACGAAACGAACGATGTCTGGCCGTTGTTTGCCGCCAATGGCAAGACGAAGGAAGTGCGGGCCAACTGTCCCGACCCCATGAACATCACGACCAATTCCGTCACCATCGTCAACGACCTGCCGCAGGATTTTTATGACGGGCGCGTGCGATTTGTCCTGGGCCGGGGAACTTATGAGACAATTGAAAATGGAACGATTCTCTCCGAGTACGACTGCGCTGGGGACACGAAAACTGCCGTACTGGTTAAGGTGAACATTCCCGCCCGTGGGTCGGTGACGGTCCGGGTCCCGATCGGCGCCGAACGCCAACTATCAACGTCCGCTTCCCGCAAAACCCGGCAAGGCCGGGCAGGGGATGAGAGGAATTCCACTTGCGTGTGAAGACCAGCAATATCGCGTCAATTGTTGTGTTTGCCGGTATGGTCATGGGCGCGGCAGGCGCATTTGCCTGGCCAGCGACAGAAGCCGAGCTGCCCGGTCTGCGGCCGGATGGCTCGGTGCTGTTGCCAAATCAATGGTCGCTGCGTCCGGCAGGACGTCAGGTGGAGTTGGGGGATTTTCCCGTCAACATTGCCGTCCATCCGGACGGCCGATGCGCTGCCATTTTACATTCCGGTTTTAGCCGGCATGAAATCATTGTTGTCGATCTGATGACGGCAAAAATTGTTTCACGGACTCCGTTGCTCGAATCCTTTTACGGCCTGGCTTTTTCACACAACGGCCGTCACCTCTACTGCAGTGGCGGCGGTGCGGAAGTTGTCCATATCTTCGATTTCAAGGATGGCCGATTAGCGCCGGACCGGGACATCCGCCTGCACAATGTGCAACAACGTGGCGTTCCGGGAGGGCTGGCGGTTTCAAAAGGCGAACGTCAACTGTTTGCGGCAAATGTCTGGGGCCAGACAGTCTCAGAAGTCAATCTGGCCGCACCCACGAACGTAACCGACATCGCCTTTACCGCGGACGCGACCAACGACGCGGCCAGTTTCAGGAATCG
>JANWKE010000043.1 GCA_025451535.1 Verrucomicrobiia bacterium | reverse complement strand
GATGCCAGCGCGGAGGACCGCGAAACGCGAGGGTTCATTTCAATGATCACCATGCGTCCGTTGTCCGGATTCACGCCAAATTGAATATTCGAGCCGCCCGTCTCCACGCCGATCTCGCGGATCACCGCAAACGACGCGTCCCGCATGATTTGAAATTCCTTGTCCGTCAGCGTCTGGATGGGCGCGACCGTGATGCTATCGCCGGTGTGCACGCCCATCGGATCGAAATTTTCGATGGAACAGATGATGACGCAATTGTCGGCCTTGTCGCGCATGACCTCCATTTCGTATTCCTTCCAGCCGAGCAGGGATTCTTCGATCAGGATTTCCGAGACGGGCGAAAGTTCCATGCCGCGCTTGGCGAGGACTTCAAATTCCTCAAGATTGTAGGCGATGCCGCCGCCAGTGCCGCCGAGGGTGAACGCGGGCCGGATGATGACGGGGAACCGCCCGATTTTTTCTGCGACGACGCGGGCCTCGTCGATGTTGTGCGCGGTGCCGCTGACGGGAACGTCAAGCCCGATGGAAATCATCAAATCCTTGAACGCCTGCCGGTCTTCGCCTTTATGGATGGCGTCAGCCTTCGCTCCAATCATCTCGACGCCGTGTCTCTCGAGAACCCCGGAGCGATGCAGGGCCATGGCTGTGTTGAGCGCGGTCTGGCCACCAAGCGTCGGGAGCAGAACGAGTTTGCCTTTCGCGCCCAGCTTCTTCATCTCGTCCTTCTCACGGAGGATGATTTTTTCAATGCACTCGGTCGTGATGGGCTCGATATAGGTGCGGTCGGCAAACTCCGGGTCGGTCATGATGGTGGCCGGGTTGGAGTTCACGAGCACGACGCGGTAGCCTTCCTCCTTGAGTGCCTTGCAGGCCTGCGTGCCGGAATAGTCGAACTCGCACGCCTGGCCGATGATGATCGGGCCGGCGCCGATGATGAGGACGGAATGAATGTCGGTCCGTTTAGGCATCTTCGAATTTATGATTTATGATTTACGATTTTAAAAAGTCCAAATCCCCGTGCGCCGCTTGCCGAAATTCCGGCTCACCCCATCGCTATCCAAAACGGCCATAAATGAAACACGAATGCACCGCGGATTAAAAGGCAAAAGCCTTTCCCCCAATCAAATAACTTTCCGCTTGCAAATTACTTTCAGAAATGATTATGATTAGGGTGAATTAGGTCTGCAAGGTGTGAACCCGAAACGACAGCCGAAGTCGTTTGTTCAGCGCGGAGGCATAAAACCGTTCATCTTCCGCGAGGATACCTTCCCGGTTGCGATCCATCAATTTCCGTCGCCCGTCCGTTTCCTGTTCCGCCGATTCACCACGGGCAGCCAGCGCCCCGTCACCCTCAACCGGCCTCCCAATCCATGAAAACCATTCTCATCAAACGGGCTGCGCTTTTGTTTATCTGCCTGACCCTCAATCTCCAACTCTTAACCGTTTCACTGACGGCGGCTGTTCTGACCGTGACGTCGCTTGCGGACAGCGGCCCTGGTTCCTTGCGCGATCAAGTCGCAGCCAGCGCCGCCGGCGATACCATTCAGTTTGCCGTTAATGGCACCATCCTGCTCTCTTCGGCCATCAACATCTCCCACACGCTCAATGTGCAGGGGCCGGGGGCTTCCGCATTGGTGGTGGATGCCAACCACGCGGGTCGTGCTTTTGATACCAGCGGGGACCCGGTGATTCTTTCTGGAATGACGATCACCAATGGTTTGGTGGTCGGTGCGCAGGGTTCCGATGGTGGTATCGGACAGAACGGGGCAGACGGTGGCAGCGCCTATGGCGGAGCGATCCTGGATTCAGGGATTTCGTTTGTTCTGTCCAACTGCTGGTTGGTTGGCAACGTTGCTCAAGGCGGTGAGGGCGGCCGCGGAGGCAATAATGTTATCGGCACCACTTACTTCCCGCCGGGCCGTGGCGGCGGTGGCGGTTTGAGTGAAGGTGGAGCGGTCTATTCCATGAGCAGTACCGTGACGGTGGTCAATTGCACGTTTTCAGATAACCGCGCTGTTGGTGGCGTGGGCGGCAAAGGCGGGACGAACGTGGCCAGCAGCCTGGATGCCGGCGGCACGGGCGGCCTGGGAGGCGTCGGGCAGGCGGGTGCGATACAATCCAGTTCCGCCCCGATTAACTTCTTCATCAATTCCACCTTTTCCGCCAACCGCACGGGCGGTGGCCAGGGCGGCGCGGGCGGCGACAATATTGACAGCGGGCCCGGCGGACAGGGTGGCGACGGGGGCGACAGCGGCGGCGGGGCCATCGCAACCGCCAATGTCTCCAACCTCCGGAGTTGCACGATTGTTTCTAACTTTGCATTCGCCGGACCCGGAGGTCCGGGCGGGAACGGCACCCCCCCGGGTGCCAATGGCACCGACGGCGCTGGAACCGCAGGCGGAATTGTTGGCTATGTACTCACCTGCAACAATCCCATCGCCAGTACGATACTGGCGGACAACTTTGCCAGCACTTCGTTCTCGAACTATTTCATGGCTTTCAATGACAATGGTCACAACTTCATCGGTTCCGACGACTACGCGGGATGTCCTTGGGGTCCGACCACCCAGGTCGGGACCATTCCCATGCCAATCCATCCGCAACTTGGTCCGCTGGCCCAAAACGGCGGCGGCCGGCCCACACACGCGCCGGTGTTCGGCGGCAGCCCTCTCATTGTCAGCCCGGTCATAGACGCCGGGTTCAGCCCGGGTCTGGCCACGGATGAGCGGGGCGCACCGCGCATTTATGATTTTCCATCCATCCCCAATGCTCCCGGAGGCGACGGTAGCGACATCGGCGCTTTCGAGTTGGGCAGTTCCGACCTGGGCCTTGGCATGGCCGGCAGCAACGTGGTGCTCTCCTGGCCCGCTTATTACGGCGATTTCATATTGCAGTCCGCCATCGGTCTTCAAGGGTCAAACCTCTGGAACAATGTACCGGATACTCCGGTTGTCGTCGGTAATCAATTCGTAGTCACCAACCGCATGACCAACGCGATGATGTTCTACCGGTTAATCAGCCAGTAACAACGAAAGACGATACCTCATGAAATCAATGACCAAACCACTTGCGGCGCTCACATTAATGGTGCTGCTGTCAACCTTTGGCTTCCAACTATCAACTGCGTTCGCTGCGCCGACGGTGACCAAAGTGGCCGGCGGTTTCGACCATACGCTTTTTATCTTATCCGACGGCAGCCTCTGGGGCATCGGCTACAACGCCTACGGCCAGTTGGGCGATGGCACGACGTCCAACCGGTACAGTCCCATTGAGATTGTGTCCAGCAACGTCATTGCCATCGCGGCGGGACTTGAACACAGTCTGTTTGTCAAAGCCGATGGCAGTCTGTGGGCCATTGGGGGCAATGACTTTGGCCAGTTGGGCGACGGCGCGACAACTAATCATCTGGTCCCTGAAGAAATCGTCTCCAATGGCGTCACTGCCGTCGCCGCCGGCTATGGGCACAGTTTGTTTCTGAAATCCAACGGCAGCCTGTGGGGCATGGGCTACAACCTCGACGGCGAGTTGGGCGTCGGCGACACCGGTTATAACACCAACGTTCCAGTCAGGATTGTGTCGACCAACGTGGCACAGATTGCGGCGGGTGATTGGCATAGTCTGTTCATCACCACGGACGGCAGTCTCTGGGCCATGGGTCTTGATAGCTACGGCCAGCAAGGTGATAACTCTATTTCAGATACCTTTCTGCCGGAAGAGGTCATTACCAATCACAGCAGTTTCACCGGATTAATCGCCGTCGCCGGCGGCGGTTTGCACAGTCTATATCTGTACGATCAGATCGGCCAGTTGGGCGAGTTGTGGGCCATGGGCGATAATCAGTACGGCGAATTGGGCAACGGCAGCACGAACACTTCGTATGTCCCGTTTCAAATTGTTGGCAGCGGGGTCGCCGACGTCGCCGCGGGCTATTTTCACAGTCTTTTCGTCAAAAATGACGGCAGCCTGTGGGCGATGGGAGAAAACCAGTTCGGGCAGTTGGGCAACGCCACGTTGACGGACACCAACACACCCCAGGAAATTGTTTCCAGCAACGTCACGGCGGTCGCGGCGGGGGCGTATCACAGCCTGTTCATCAAATCGGACGGCAGCCTGTGGGGGATGGGCGATGACGAATACGGTCAGTTGGGGGACAGCACCTTGTTGAGTGCCTCCGTGCCGGAACGGATTTTCCCTCCACGATTGCTGATCATCGCCGGCATCAACTTGTCGGGTACCAACCTGATCGTGCACGGGACGAACGAATTGACGTCCGGCTCCGTCTGGGTCCTGGCGAGCACCAATGTCGCATTGCCGGTGAACCAATGGACTTCCATTTGGACCAACCCCATGCCGAGCGGCGCGTTTAATCTTACGGTGAGCAACGCAGTCAATGCAGCCACCGCGCGACGTTTTTTCCGCCTTCGCCTGTTCCAGATCAATTGAACGGAAAGAAAGAAACCAAACGGCAACCCCAATCATTCGGCAACCTATGAAAACCAAACCAACGCTGATTGCCTTGTGCCATCTGCTGTCTGCCACCTGTTTCTCCACCTTCGCCCAGGGCACGGCGTTCACCTATCAAGGGCGGTTGAATGACGGCGCGAACCCGGCCAACGGAATTTACGATCTGCGATTTACGATTTACGATTCGCCCGGTGGCGGCTTGGTGGCGGGGGGACCGCTGACCAACAGCCCCACCGCCGTAAGCAACGGCCTGTTCACGGTCACGCTCGATCCCGGTGCCGGCGTGTTTACCGGAACGGCGCGCTGGCTGGATATCGGCGTGCGCACCAACGGCAGTGTCAACGCTTACCAGACCCTCAGTCCGCGTCAGCCGTTGACGGCCACGCCGTATGCCGTAACCGCCGGCAATGTCACTGGTGTGATTCCGGCCGGTTCGCTCTCCGGCAGCTATCCCGGCGCGGTCACATTTAACAACGGTGCGAATCTATTCGCAGGAAATGGCGCCGGATTGACTTCGCTCAATGCCAGTCAACTGGCCAGCGGCATAGTCCCCGCGGCCGCCTTGGGCAACGCTTGGCAAACCGGTGGCAACGCTGGCACGTCACCCGGCTCAAATTTTCTCGGCACGCCGGACAATCAACCGCTGGAGCTATGGGTCAACCAGCTTCGGGCGTTCCGCCTGGAACCGGGAACCAATGCCGACTCGGTCGTCGGGGCGCCGAATGTGATCGGCGGCGCTCCGAACAACGTCGTGGACGGAGGCATTTACGGGGCCACCATTGCCGGCGGCGGCGCGGTGAATATGAAGGGCTTCCTGCCCGGTCCGAGTTCCAATCATGTCTCTGCGATCTTTGGCACCATTGGCGGCGGACGCCTCAACACGGTGGGAGCGGACCATGCCACCATCGCCGGCGGCTTGACCAATACCGTCCAGGCCTACGCTTATGACTCGGCCATCGGCGGAGGCTATAATAACTTCATCGGATTATCTGCCGAAGGCGCTGTCATTGGTGGTGGCCACAACAACATCGCTAACAGTCAATATGCCACGATTGGCGGTGGCGCCGCGAACAGCGTTCAGCCCAGTGCGGGTTTCTCAACCATTGGCGGCGGCCAAAACAACAGCATCGCCGGATCGGCCGGGGTGGCTTATAACGCCATTGCCGGCGGCTACAACAATACAATTCAAACCAACGTCAGCTACGGTTTCATCGGCAGCGGCAGTGGCAACCTCCTCCAGACCAACGCTTCCCAATCCGTCATTGTCGGTGGAACCGGCAATACGATCCAGTCGGGAGCAACGACGGCAACCATCGGAGGTGGTTACGCGAACGTGATCAGCGTCAATGACAGCTGGTCCACGATTGGCGGCGGCTATCAGAACAGCATCAATGGCTACGGTTCGACGATTGGCGGCGGCCGACAGAATGTGACCGGTTCGCTTTCGCCCTATGCCACGGTCGCCGGCGGGCAAAATAACACCAGCTC
>JANWKE010000042.1 GCA_025451535.1 Verrucomicrobiia bacterium | reverse complement strand
CCGGGAGACACGCCTGGCGCCGGTCCTCGAACCCACCGCGAGACTTCGCGCCGGCAATCATGGCGCGCAAATCCATCGCCACGAGCCGCTTGCTCTTCAGTGATTCCGGCACGTCACCACTCACAATACGCCGGGCCAGGCCTTCGGCTATGGCCGTCTTGCCCACGCCCGGTTCGCCAATCAACACCGGGTTGTTCTTCGTGCGGCGCGTGAGCACCTGCATCACCCGGCGGATTTCCTCGTCGCGGCCGATCACGGGGTCAATCTTGCCTTGTTTGGCCAAAGCCGTGAGGTCACGACCGTATTTATCGAGCGCCTGGAATTTGGCCTCGGGATTTTCGTCGGTGACGCGCTGGTTGCCGCGCAATTCGGCGAGCGTTTTGAGCACAGCATCGCGCTTGAGACCGTGTTTCGCGAAAATCTTTTTCAGCGAGGGACCGCCGCTGTCAATCAGGCCCAGCAGCAGGTGTTCGGTGCTGACGTAATCGTCCTTGAGTTTGGTCGCCTCGGATTGCGCGGCGTCGAGGGCCTTCCGCAAATCACTGCCGGCATAGGCATCCCCCGCGCCCTGGACTTTGTGCCGGCGTGCGAGTTCAGCTTGCAGGTCCGGCTTGAGCCGGGCGACGGGCACGCCGATGCGTTCGAGCAAATCGGGAATCAAACTGTCCGTTTGGGACACCAGCGCGAGCGCCAGATGTTCGCCGTCGAGTTCCTGATGCGAATATTCGCGGGCAAGCCGTTGCGCCTCTTGCAGCGCCTCCTGCGATTTGAGGGTCAACTTTTCCGGTTGCATGGCATCGCGAATTTAACGCAAAGGCGCCAGGACGCAAAGATGGGAAATTGCAACTATAGGAGAACGGGGATTTCAAAAGCATTTTGTTATAAATGCTCGCCCTCACCCCGACCCTCTTCCCCTGGAGAGGGAGAATTGTCGTCCGCCTTTCCAAAATTCGAACGCTCATGCGGATGCAGTTCGGGAATTGGTGATTGCCATAGACAAAATGGAATTTCTGGAAACACACCTATGTTGTCCCTTCTCCCCGGGGGAGAAGGTCAGGATGAGGGCGGACTTAAACATTCTTCGCGACTTTGCGACATTGCGTTAAAGATTTTTTCGTTTAATTTTCGCGCATGAAATATCGCGAACTGGGAAGGACAGGCTGGAAGGTTTCGGAAATCAGTTTTGGCGCGTGGGCCATCGGCGGCACCTGGGGCCCCGTGGACGACAAGGAATCGCTCACCGCGCTGCACGCCGCGCTCGACGGCGGCGTGAATTTTTTTGATACGGCGGACGTCTACGGCGACGGCCACAGCGAACGATTGCTGGCGAAGTTAAAAAAGGAACGGAAAGAGAATTTTTACATCGCCACCAAGGCCGGACGCCGTTTGCCCAGGCAGACCCCGGAAGGATACAGCCGTGAAAATCTGACGGCCTGGATTGAGCGCAGTCTGAGGAACCTGGAGACCGAGGCGATTGATCTCCTGCAACTGCACTGCCCGCATCCGGAAGTTCTTTACCGGCCGGAAGTGTTTGCCATCCTCGACGATCTGGTGAAGGCGGGCAAGCTGCGTTATTACGGTGTGAGTGTGGAAAAGGTGGAGGAGGCGCTCAAGGCCATCGAATTTCCCGGCGTGCAAACGGTGCAAATCATCTTCAACATTTTCCGTCAGCGTCCGAGTGAATTGTTTTTTCCGGAGGCAAAACGCCGCCGGGTCGGGATCCTGGCGCGCGTGCCGCTGGCGTCGGGCATGTTGTCGGGCAAATTCACGCGCGGCAGCAAATTCGAGAAGGACGACCACCGTAATTTCAACCGGCACGGCGAGGCGTTTGACCGCGGTGAAACCTTTTCCGGCGTGGATTTCGAGACCAGCCTGCGGGTGGTGGAGGAATTAAAGCCGCTGGCGCCAAAGAACGCGACCCTGGCGCAACTGGCGCTGCGCTGGATTCTGGAATTTCCCGCCGTGACCTGCGCCATTCCCGGCGCCAAACGGCCGGCGCAGGTTGCGGAAAACATCGCGGCTTCCGATCTGGAACCATTGTCCGAGGCCACGATGAAAAAAATCCAGGCGGTATACGACGCGGAGATCAAACCGCTGGTGCATCATTATTGGTAAAATACCGAATCTGGAATACGTCCTGCTTGAGACAAGGCATGCAGCAGCAGGACGTTTCGGTGAACCTGGCCGGCAAGAGCACGCGCCAGCTTGAAGCAAGGTGGCACACCCGCAGAAAAATCATTGGATTATCAGCCATCGGCCTGATTTTTATCGTTAGTGCCTTCTCCGTACTCTATTTCCTCGGAAACCGCACCTCGATGTTTCAAACCGGCGGACTGCTCCTGCTTTGTGTCTCATTCTTAATCATGAAAGCGGCCGAGCGCATCGCCGGGCCGGAGATGGACAAACTTTTCCGGCGCGAGAAACGTGCTTCCCAGGGAGCCGTGGCGGAGGAAAAAATTGGCGCTTTGCTCGACAGCCTGGCTGGAAATTACGCGGTGCGGCATGACGTCAATACCGGCCGGGGCAACATTGACCACCTGGTATTTCGGGGGGACGGCGCCATCTTTTTGATTGAGACCAAATCGCATTCCGGCTGGATCACCCGGCACGACAGCGAACTGCGCCGGAACGGGCAACCTCTGGAAAAGGATTTCATCCAGCAGACCCTCGACAATGTTTCCTGGCTGAAAAATTTTCTGAAGGCACGCGCCGGCTTTGAACCGTGGATTCACGCCGCCATCGTTTTCACCGACGCCCACGTGGAAAAACATCTGAACCTGAAACAGGTTGATGTCTTTAACGCCCGCGACCTTACGCGATGGCTGGAACGGGCACAGGGCAATCCCCGGGCCTCCATATTTCTCTGGCCACAGGTGGAAAGTCTGAAAAATGAACTGACCGCACCGGAATCAATCCACCTTGCCTGCCAGCCCCTTTTGCGCTAGGTTGCGGGCGCTATGGATACCGCACCCGATTCCTCCGGCATGGTGCCGCCACCGCCGCCGGTCATCACGGCGCCGCCGCCGCCCAAGCCACGCCGGGGCCGCGGGTGGATGATTTTTGCCATCATTCTGCTGGTCCTGTTGCTCGTCAGTTTGTTCGGCAATTTCGCCCAATTGGTTTCCCAGGCGCTGACGTTCAAAGGCGGTTTAGGCAACGGCATTTCGCGTGAAGTGGGTCCCAACCTGGATGAATGCCTGATCAAGGACAACGATGCCGCGAACAAAGTCGCCGTGGTTACAGTGGATGGCATCATCAGCGGCCAGACGGTGGATCAGTCGGGCAACAACATGGTGGACGTCATCAAAGCACAGTTGGACCGTGCCAAAGACGACCGCCGCGTCAAGGCGGTGATTCTAAAAGTGGATTCCCCCGGCGGCGAAGTGCTGGCCTCGGATGAAATTTATCGCGCGATAAATGATTTTGAGAAGGATTCCGGCAAGCCGGTGGTTTGTTCCATGGGCAGCCTGGCCGCCTCGGGCGGTTATTACATCTCGTCGCCCTGCCGCTGGATTGTGGCCAACGACCTGACGATCACCGGCAGCATCGGCGTGATTCTGCACACGTGGAATTATCGCGGGTTGATGGACAAAATCGGTTTGCGACCGGAGGTCTTCAAGAGCGGCAAATTCAAGGACATGCTCAGCGGCGAACGTGAGACGAATGAAATCCCGGCCGAGGAGAAGGTGATGGTACAGGGTTTGATCGACGTGACGTACCAGAAATTCAAGGACGTGGTCGCCGCCGGGCGTGACGCTGCGCACGCCAGGAACAAAAAGGAAGGCCGCGCGCTGGCACTGGATTGGACCAATTACGCGGACGGCCGCGTGCTGTCAGGCACCCAGGCTTATGACCTCGGCTTTGTGGATGAAATCGGGGATTTTCAGGATGCGGTGGACCGCGCGAAACAAATTGCCGGCATCCGGAATGCCAATTTGATTGAATATCGCGAACGCTATGATTTCTCGAACTTCTTGCGTTTGCTGGGCCAGACGGAATTGTCCCATTCCGTCAAATTAGATCTGGGTATGGAGCTGCCCAAGCTCCAGGCGGGTGAGCTTTATTTCCTGTCGCCTACCTTCATCAACTGATTGAACGAAACCCTGCTCATCGTCGCGGACAGCGAGCGCGACGCGAACATGCTTTATGCCGTCGGCCTGTTCGTGCCCGACCCGTTCATCTACCTCAATTTTGGCGGCCGGCCGGTCATCGTCATGAGCGATTTGGAAATTGACCGCGCCCGCGCCCAGGTGCCGCACTGCCGCGTGCTCTCCCTGAGCGCGTATCAAAGGAAGTTGCGCGCCGCCGGGACCAAAAAGGCCAGCCTCCCCCACGTCGTCCGCCTGCTGTTGCGTGAGAGAAAAATCCGCCGCGTCCTCGTTCCGGACAACTTTCCGCTCGGCCTGGCCAGGGACCTGAAGAAACTCGGAATCAAACTGAAACCGCAAGCCGGCTTTTTCCCCGGCCGCGAAATTAAATCCGCCGACGAGGTCAAAAAGATTTCCGCCGCGCTGGCCATGGCCGAGGTCGGCATGGCCGAAGGGAGGGAAGTGTTGCGCCGGGCCAAAATCGCCCGCGACCGGAAATTGATTCACCATGGCGTGCCGTTGACCTCCGAACGTCTCCGCGCCGTGATTGACTGCGCGATTTTGCAGGCGAATGGACTGGCGGCGAACACCATTGTCGCCAGCGGCAGGCAGGGTTGCGACCCGCATGAACGCGGGCACGGCCCCCTCCGCGCACACGAGCCGATCATCATTGATATTTTCCCGCGGTCGCAAAAGACCGGTTACTTCGGTGACATCACCCGCACCGTTGTCCGCGGGCACGCCAGCGAAGGCGTGCGGAAACTTTATGCCACGGTCCTGCAGGGGCAGAAAATCGCATTCGAAAAAGTCCGCGCCAGGATGATAACGGCTGAGGTTCACAAGGCAGTACAACAATTTTTTGTTCGGCAAGGTTACAAGACCGGACGACGGGATGGCCGCATGGAAGGTTTCTTTCATGGCACGGGGCATGGGCTGGGCCTGGAAATCCATGAAGCGCCGCGCCTGGGCGCGATCTCCACAGAAAAATTAAAGCCCGGTCATGTCGTCACGGTTGAACCGGGGCTTTATTATCCTGAACTGGGTGGCGGTGTGCGGCTGGAAGACGTCGCCCTCGTGACGACGAATGGCGCGAAAAACCTGACCCGATTTGAGAAGGTGCTGGAAATTTGATTTGTGCCAGTTCGGCCGTCCGCATTGAGTCGCAATGGCTCATAAAAATCTTCCAACCGGCGGAATATCCTCTAAATTCCGCATAAATTGCATTGGCACACCACCGGCTGGGTTGAATAGAAGACAGCTGCGGCTGTCATTAAACAGGAATCTTATGTTGTGGAATTTTGATTGGCATTATTGGCTGTTTGTTTTGCTGCCCGGTTTGCTCATCGGTCTCTGGGCGCAGGTGAAGCTGCACCATGCCTATGGCAAATACAGCCAGGTGCCGGTGGAATCCGGCATGACCGGCGCGGAAGCCGCCCGTGAAGTCCTGGACCAGGCCGGACTTAACGAAGTGCCGGTGGAGGAAATCCCCGGCCGCTTGAGCGACCATTACGATCCTTCGAAACGCGCTTTATTCCTGTCGTCCGATAATTTTAACGGCCGGACGATTGCGGCGGTCGGAGTGGCGGCGCATGAAGCCGGCCACGCGCTCCAGCATCAGGCCGCTTACGGGCTGTTCCATTTGCGCATGGCACTGGTGCCCGTCACCCAATTCGCGAGCACGGCGTACGCCGCGATATTATTCGCCGGTTTCTTCCTGGGCTTTTGGAAAATTGCCCTGCCCATTATCATTGTGACTTTTGCGGTGATAACCCTGTTCCAACTGGTCACGCTGCCGGTGGAATACGATGCGAGCCGCCGGGCGAAGGAACAATTGTTCCGGTTGGGCCTCGTACATGAGCATGAACGGGCAGGCGTCAGCAAGGTTTTGGACGCGGCGGCACTCACTTATGTGGCGGCATTGGTGTCGTCTCTGCTGACCCTGCTTTATTACATCTCGCTGGCGCGCAACAACCGGAATTAAGTTTACGGTTAATTTTCTTGCGGACGGACGTTCTGGCCGTAAGGTTTGGTGCGCTTTATGGCAGTGAAAAAGCAAAAACGCAGACCGGCCAAAATCAGACGGCGCAAAAAAATTTCCCCGCGCGCGGCCCCCAAGGCCGTCATCCCTGCAGTACCCGCGCCGGGAACGCCACCGGCCGCGGCCGGTGACACGACGCAATTTATTCAGCGGGAAGCGTCGCGTTACGACGCCGATACGGCCATCAAGCTTTACCTGCGCGAAATCGGGCAGGTGAAACTGCTCACACCGCAGGAGGAAATCCAACTGGCCGCGCGTATCAAGAAGGGCGACAAAAAGGCGCGGGAACAGATGATCAAGGCCAACTTGCGCCTGGTCGTCAAAATTGCACGCGATTACGACGGCATCGGCCTGCCGCTGCTGGATCTGATCAGCGAAGGCAATATCGGTCTGATGAAGGCCGTCGAGCGGTTCGATCCACGAAAAGGCGGCAAACTTTCGACCTACGGTTCGTGGTGGATCAAGCAATCCATCAAGCGCGCGCTGGCCAATCAGTCCAAGACGATCCGGCTGCCGGTGCATCTGGTGGACAAAATTTCCAAGATGCGCCGCATCGCGATGAAGTTGCAGGAGGAACTTGGCCGGGAACCCACGGATGAGGAATTGGCTGATGAACTGGGCATGACGGCCGCGCGCGTGCGGCAGATGCGGCTGGCCGCCATTCGCCCGGCATCGCTCGACGCTCCGATTGGCGACGATGATTCGAACAATTTTTCCGATCTGGTCGAGGACGAAAATGCCATAACGCCCTACCAGGACCTGGAAGACAAGACGGTGACCGGCATGTTGCAGGACATGGTCAAGCATCTTGACGAGCGCGAAGCAACGATTCTGCGCTATCGCTTCGGCCTCGATGGCGGTTCGGAAAAAACCCTGGAGGAAGTCGGTGAGAAATTCGGGGTGACCCGTGAACGTGTCCGGCAGATTCAAAACCTGGCGCTCAAAAAGCTTCGCCGCATGATTGAAAAACTCGAAAGTTCCAAAGACAAAAAGGACTGACGCCATGCCTGCCGCTCCGGTGACGCCCCAGCAAATTGCCGCCGCCATCCGGAATGTTCCGGATTTTCCGAAGCCGGGCATCCAATTCAAAGACATTACGCCCGTGCTGGCCGATCCCCGGTTGTTTGCCGGCGCCATTGACCTGCTCACGGAAAAGTTCAAGCCGGGTTCCGTGGACGCGGTGGTGGGGATTGACGCGCGCGGATTCATTTTTGCGGCCGCCGCCGCCATGAAACTCCGGTCCGGATTTGTGCCCGTCCGCAAAAAGGGCAAGCTGCCCTACCGGACCCACGAGCAGGATTATGCGCTGGAGTATGGGTCGGCGACCATGGCGATGCACGTGGACGCGCTCAAACCGGGCGCGCGCGTGCTGCTGATTGACGATTTGCTGGCGACCGGTGGTACCGCCGCTGCCGCCATTGCTTTGGTAAACCAATTCGGCGCGGAAATCCTGGAAGCCGCCTTTCTCATCGAATTGAAATTCCTGAACGGCCGCATTAAATTGAAGGGCCTGCCGGTGCGTTCCATTGTGGTCTATTGAGCCGGCTGGGCTCAAAAATCAGTTGACAGGATGTATCTTATCAATCAACTTATCCGCATCCGTTGATACAACGGTCTCATGCAGAGTGGCTGAGGGACTGGCCCGATGAAGCCACGGCAACCGGCTCCGAATTCGTTCGGGGCGACCAGGTGCCAATTCCAGCCCCGGCGGGTGTCGGGGAAAAATGAGAAGCGTG
>JANWKE010000041.1 GCA_025451535.1 Verrucomicrobiia bacterium | reverse complement strand
TCGCGGCTGATTTTGTCAATGCGCTCCTGCACCTTGCGGCGGTCGGCTTCGAGCTGCGACTCGCCTTCACCGCCGCGCATCCCGATGCCGCCCGCCTGCCGCGACAAATGGCCCCAGAACCGCGTCAGCCGCGGGAGCAGATGCTGGAGCTGCGCCAGCTCGATTTGCAGCTTGCCTTCCCGCGTCCGGGCGCGTTGCGCGAAAATATCCAGAATCAGCGACGTGCGGTCGAGAATCTTGCAGTTGAAGATCTTTTCCAGCGTGCGGCTTTGGGCGGGCGACAGTTCGTCATCGAAGATGACCGTATCCACGTCGTTGCGCCGGCAGAACGCGGCGAATTCCTCCGCCTTGCCCTTGCCGATGAACGTGGCGGGTGCGGGCGCGTCCAGTTTTTGCCGGCCGTCACCGACGACTTCGCCGCCGGCGGTGGCGGCCAGTTCACCCAGTTCGGCCAGTGAATCGCGGACGTTAGTAGCACGGGCATCCTGCCCGTTCGTTACGGGCGAGACGCCCGTTCCACTGCGCGATTTGAATTCGGCTCCCACGAGGAAGACCCGTTCGGGCCGCGTGTTTCTTGTCTCAATTAACGCCTTCAATGTTCGGTACCGTCGCATAATAACACAGAACCGGGGGCGCGAAAACAGAATCGCTTACGGCGGCGTCTTTCCTTTTGTAAATAAACGAGTTGCAGACACAGCGGATGTGTTTCAAATCAGTGATTTCGGCGCGAACAAAGGCACAATGATTGCTCGTCCGGGAGCATGATTTGCCGGAGCGCGACCGATGGTTTGCTCAGCAGCCTGGTGCTGGCTTTTATAGCCGGTGCTCTGCCATTGCGCGCATCCGAAACGAATTGGGAGGAACAAGTGCGGTCGTTGCGCGAACAGAACGCCGCTTTGCAACAACAGGTACAGCGGCAGGGTGACCGGCTGGATGCGTTGACCCAAAAGGTCCAGGAATTGGAGACGGCCCACACGGAACGCGAGGGTGCGGCTTTGGAGAATTCTCCGGAGCCGGCTGCGAGCGGGCTGAATTTCGGCAGGGTCAACCTCAGCGGCGAGGGCGGGGTTGCCTTTTTTAACACCGGTCGGGACGGGTTCGCCCCGGATTCGGATTTCCGGGTGGACGAGGCGCGGTTGTTCGTGGAGGCACCCATTTGGAAGGAGGTTTACTTTTACGGCGAAACCGATCTGGCAACCCGTGAAAACACGGATTTAAATCTCAGCCTGGGCGAACTTTACCTGGATTTTCAGGATGTGTCGCAATTGTGGGGAAAGGACAATCAATTGAACTTCCGGGCGGGCCGGATGGACATTCCGTTCGGCGAGGAATATCTCACCCGCAACGTGATTGACGATCCGCTCATCTCACGCTCCTTGCCGGATTTGTGGGGGATGGATCCGGGTGTGGAGTTGTACGGCGCAACAGGCAGATTCAGCTATGTCGTCGCCGTGCAAAATGGCAGCGGGGCCAATGGCGTTCAGGATTTTGATGGCGACAAATCCGTGGCGGGCCGAATCGGTTATGATCCGGCGCAGTGGCTGCACTTCAGCGTCAGCGGCATGCGCACGGGTGACTTGAATGCCTCAAACGACAAGCATTCCACGCTCTGGTTCGGCAATGGATTTTTCCGCTCACTCGGTTCGCCCGCCACGACGACGACGTTTCACGCCAATCTGGTGGAGGGCGACGTGGCGGTGCGCTGGCCGGGCGGCCACGTGGGCGCGTTCGGCGGGTATGCGCGTTACGGCGACAACGATTCGACGACGGACAACGGCCGCGACATCTTCTATTACTCGATCGAGGGCATGCAGCAACTGCCTCGTAAATTTTACGCGGCTGCGCAATTCAGCGAAATCATGGCCGACAAAGGTTTTCCGATCGTGGGCTACGGCGATTTTGGCACTTATTACTTCAACCTGTCCCCCGAACTGTGGCGCCTGAGTTTGGGCCTTGGTTACCGCTTCAGCGACCGGCTGGTCATCAAAACCGAATACTCGTTCGAGCGTGGCAAGGAAGTGGACGGTGATTGGCGTCATCATGAAGATTTTTTTGGCACGGAAGCCGCTTTTCAATTCTGACCTGCGCATGGAACTTTTTTCGTACCCGTTCATCCTAACCTTCAACTTTCAACCATGAAGTGCTTTTTATTCGCCATCATATTGGTGATTGCGTGCACTGCCAGCCGGGCGGGGACAATTGCCGGAAACGTGCGCGCCGAGGGCAAGGCCGGCCTGGCGGACAGTGCCGCGAACGGAGCTTACGCCAGCCGCAAATATAAATTTGTCGAGCGCGTGGATTATTCGGCCCTGCACGATTTCGTGGTGTATATCGAAGGCCGCGTGGACTCCACAGATCTACTGTCAACCAACGTGGTGCAGGTGGCGACGAGGAAGGTGGCGCAGCAAGGCGCTGTGTTTTTACCGCACGTGCTGCCGATCATGGCCGGTACGACCATCGAATGGCCCAACTACGACGATATTTACCACAATGTATTTTCCATGTCCGACGCCAAGCAATTCGATCTGGGACTTTACAAGGGCAATCCGCCAAACAAGCGCGTAACCTTCGACAAGCCGGGGCGGGTGGATGTGTTCTGCTCCATTCACGAGAACATGCACTGCATCATCCTGGTCCTGGAGAATCCCTACTTCGCCTCCGTAGATAAGAATGGGGATTACCAAATCTCCAATGTTCCCGCCGGTACCTACAAACTCAAGGCCTGGCACGAACGGTTGCCGGCCGACGAACGCGAAATCACCGTACCCACCAATGGCGAGGTGAAGGTGGATTTCGTACTCGGCATTAAAAACCTGCCGCAATACTGAGATTCATGTCCTCGCCCCGCGCCATGTTCAACGCCAGTTTCCGCACCAAAGTGCTGGTGCCAGTGCTTGCCTGCATGGTGATACTCATGGCGGTCACGGTCTTCGTGGTCAACCGCCACGTGACGCACCAGTTTGAAGCTGAAGCCCGGGAAACCCTGGCCACCGCCGACGCCGAATTTCGCAATTTACTGGGAAATCGGTCCGATGACCTGCTGATGCGCTTTCGCAATCTGCCGAATGAACCGCGTTACCGGGCGGCGCTGCAATTGGGTGATGCGCCCACGCTGCATCAGCCGCTGGTGGATTTGCTGGGCGAGCAGGGCGCCGACATTGTGTTTTACGCAACCGCCCCCCAAAAAATTCTGGCGAGTGAAAAGCGCGACCCGGCGATTCCGACCGCCGATTTTGAAACCGCCGCCGGCCGGGCGATGCGACAGGCGCTGACCGGGCAGGAGACGGTGGATACGGTTTACGCGGGTGGACGGCTCTACAACGTGGTTTCCATACCCGTGTACGTGGATCGCGGGTTGATTGGGGCGCTGACATTTGGTCTGGAGATTGGCGATGCCGAAGCCCAAAAATTCAGCCGGCTGACACACAGTCAAATTGCGTTGCTGGCCGGCGGCCACGTCATCGCGTCCACCTTGTTGGATGCCGACGCCAATGTGCAGTTCATGAGCATCTTTGCAAATTCCGCTTCACCGAACGGGGCCGGGGATTTGCCGGGTGGCTTAAAACAAATCGTTCTGAACCCCCAGCATTACTTCGGCATGGCGGGCCGATTTGACTCATTGAGCGGCGATCGGTCGCTGGGTTATGTGCTGCTCAGTTCCTATGAACAGTCGCTGCGCGCGCTCCAGACGACGCAACAGGTGTTGCTGGGTGTCAGCCTGTGCGCGATCCTGCTAGGGGCGGCGACGGTATGGCTGCTGGTCAACAAAGCCACCCGCCCGTTGCGCGAATTGCGTGACAGCGTTGAGGCGGTGGGCCGGGGGGATTTCACACAGCGCGTTCCGGTGCGCAGCCACGACGAATGCGGTGAACTGGCGACCGTGTTCAATCAAATGACGGAAAACCTCCAGTCCTCGCGCACACAGCTTGAAAAAACCGTTGAAACGCTCAAAACCACACAGGCGCAGTTGATCCAGAGCGAAAAACTCTCGGCGGTTGGCGAGTTCGTCGCCGGCGTCACCCATGAGTTGAACAATCCCCTGGCAACCGTAATGGGTTTTTCGGAATTACTCCAGAAGGCGGACGTGGGCGCGGAAAACCGGCGGCATCTGGACATGGTTTTCAAATCCGCGCAGCGCTGCCAGAAAATCGTCCAGTCACTCCTCAGTTTTGCGCGGCGGCGCCAGCCCGAGCGCAAGCCGGTTTCCGTGAACGGGCTGGTCGAGGCTGTGCTGGAAATTGTCAGTTACCCGCTGCGCACAGGCAACATCGAGGTGGTCAAACAATTTGCCCCGCACCTCCCGATGGTGCTGGCCGATGCGCACCAGATTCAACAGGTACTGCTGAACATCATCAATAACGCGCGCCAGGCCATCGAAGCCCATCAACCGCGCGGCCGGATTAAAATCATCACCGGGGTCCGCGAACCGAACGTGCGCATTACGATTCAGGACGATGGTCCCGGCATCCCGGAGGAAAATGTGCGCCGCATTTTTGACCCGTTCTTTACCACCAAGGAGGTCGGGAAGGGGACAGGGCTGGGTTTGAGTCTGTGCTACGGCATCATCAAGGAACATGGTGGCAGCATTACACCCCTGAGCCGCCCCGGCGAAGGCGCGACCTTCATCATCGAGTTGCCCATTACGTACGATGTCGTTGAGCCTGCGGAAATTTCACCGCCGGCGGAGAATGGCAAACAAAATCCGCGTGAAGGCGCGGGCCGGCGCGTGCTCGTGATTGACGACGAAGAGGCCATCTTACAAATGATTCGTGAAGACTTGAATAGCAGCGGTTATCAAGTGGACACGGCCACCGACGGCGAAAGCGGGTTGCGCCGGCTCCGGCAAAACCATTACGATGCGACGCTATGTGACTGGAAAATGCCCGGCCTGAACGGCAAGCAGGTTTATGAGCAACTGCGCGCGACCAATCCCGGCCTCTGCCAGCGGCTCATCTTCATCACCGGCGACGTCATCAACGAACCGATGCGCCAGTTTCTGGAAAGCGAGAAGCGTCCTTGCCTGGCCAAGCCTTTCACGTTTGCCGAATTTCACGCCACGCTCAAGGCGGTCCTGGCCAATCAATAATAACCATAAGTCGGACTTTACTTTTCTTTGCAACCGCGCTTTGCTGCGCGCCCATGAAAACAATTTTGTCCCTGGCAGTGTCGATTTTGTGCCTTCTGGTCTGGCCGGTTGGCGGTATTGCCGCCCAGCCGCTGCCGAAGATTGAACTCAAACCCGTCTTCCCTGGTTTGAAGGGTGAACGCCCGGTCTGGATGAGTGAGGCGCCGGATGGTTCCGGCCGCTTCTTTGTCGTTTACCAGGACGGGAAAATCCTCGTCGTCAGGAAAGGTTCGGACGGTGCCGATGCCAAAGAGTTTCTGAACATCGAAGATCGCCATCCGTATTTTCAGAACGAGGACGGTTTATTGAGCATCGCGTTTCATCCCGGGTTCAAAACCAATGGCCTGTTTTACATTTATTACACGCAGCAGAACTCGCCGGAGCAAATGAAACAGTTTCAGGACGGGCGCCCGACGAGTTTTCCCTATCGCAGCCTCGTCAGCGAATTCAAGGTGTCCGCCACCGATCCGGACAAGGCTGACCTGAGTTCCGAACGCATTCTTTTGACCGTCCCGGAACCATTCTGGAACCACAAGGGCGGGGAACTGGCCTTCGGGCCTGACGGTTATCTTTATCTCGGCCTCGGCGATGGCGGCGCGGCGGACGATCCGTTTGGCAACGGCCAGAACACGGCCACCTTGCTCGCCAAAATGTTGCGCATTGACGTGAATACGCGCAGCACGGTCCGCGTAGGCTGGCGTCAGGAGGAATTGCCCTATGGCATTCCATCGGACAATCCGTTTGCTCACGAACCCAACATGGCCTACAACGCGCGCAAGGAGATTTACGCCTACGGCCTGCGCAATCCGTGGCGTTACAGTTGGGACGCCAAAACCGGCGCTTTGTGGGTGGGCGATGTCGGCCAGGATTTGTGGGAGGAAGTGGACCTGGTCACCAGGGGCGGCGATTACGGCTGGAGCATTCGTGAAGGCGCGCACCACTTCAAACCCGGCCCGGCCGGGGCGCAACTCATTGACCCGGTCATGGAATATCCGCATCGTCCGAATCTCCAGCCGGAAGGGTTGTTTCCCGACCACGGCATCGGGTTGTGCGTGATTGGCGGCTACGTCTATCGCGGGAAGGAATACCCGGCGCTCGACGGCGTTTACGTTTATGCCGATTACAACGTCGGCACAATTTGGGGTTTCCGTTACGATTACGACGCGCACAAGGTGACCGCTGAAGGCACATTGCTCCAGCAACCGAAGAACATCACGAGCTTTGCCGAGGATTTGGACGGCGAAATTTACGTTCTTACCCAGGGCGGAGAGATTTATCACGTCACCACCCCCTGAGAATCTTAATCTTTCGGGACGATTTCGATTAAGAGCCTGATTAAGATTCAGGACCGGTTCAAATCTGAAAATCCGCCGCCTTCTTTTTCCGGTCGGACTTGTTCAAGACACGCATCCTGGGGGCATCGTAAATGACGATGGAGTTGGGCGCGACGCTTTCCATCAAAAAGACGTTGCCGCCAATCGTGCTGCCCGCGCCGATGACGGTGTCGCCGCCTAAAATGGTCGCGCCGGGGTAAATCGTCACGCGGTCTTCAATTGTCGGATGCCGCTTCTTGCCGCGCAATTGCTCCACGGCGGACGTGGATTTCGCGCCCAGCGTCACGCCGTGATACAGCTTTACGTGGTCGCCGATGATGGCCGTCTCGCCGACGACCGTGCCCGTGCAATGATCCACGAAGAAGTGCGAGCCGATTTGTGCGCCCGGATGCAGGTCCATGCCGGTGCGCGAATGCGCCCATTCGGTCATGATGCGCGGAATGAGCGCGACGTTTTTCAGATACAACTCGTGCGCCAGCCGCTGCACGGCAATCGCCTCGACGAATGGATACGACACCAGCACCTCTTCCTTGCTCTTGGCCGCCGGGTCGCCGTCATAAGCCGCCACCATGTCCGTTTGCAGCACCTCGCGCAGGCGCGGCAGGCTGTCGAGAAATTCCACCGTAAGGCCGTGCGCCGCCGACCGCAGGTTTTTCTTGGGCAACTCCGGCGGCGGATTGTATTCGAGCGCCTTGTAAATTTCGTCTTCGAGCGCGCCCAATACCGAATCGAGCAGTTCCGCCGTTATTACCTTGATTTCCGAGGAATGAATCGGTTTATCGTCGAAGAAACCGGGAAACAGCAGCCGCAACAAATCCTGGGTAATGGCGGTGATGGCGTGGTTGGACGGCAGGTTTTTGCCATCCAAATGATTGATGCCCCCGACGCGCGCATACGACGCAACGAGCTCATTCGTCAATTGGGTGACCGTTTCCACGTCAGCAGTATCCCGTAAAAACGCCCAAACGCAAGCGGTAGCACGTTGTTAGCACTCCAACCCCGCCTGGCGGGGGGGCAATGACGCAAGAAACAAGCTTGTCATCGGCGACTTCGTACGTTGGTTTTAGTGCGGCGGGCGGCGGCACGTACACCGGCCTGCCATTGGTGCTCGCCGTTCGAGCCCGTT
>JANWKE010000040.1 GCA_025451535.1 Verrucomicrobiia bacterium | reverse complement strand
TTACTTTTTCGAAAGTTTGAGCCGACTCACGTCGGCTGCTACTAAATCATTCGACCCATTCCGCCGCTTCAGCGTTGGCGCGCACCTGTTCCGGATTCTTGCAGCCGGGAATGAGCGCGGTCACCGCCGGATTTTTCAGGCACCAGGCCATCGCCGATTTGGCCATCGGCACGCCGGCGGGCACTTCCTCTTTTTGCAGGCGTTCCACCTCCGCCAGATCACGCTTCATTTTTTCCGCATTGAACGTGGCGCGCACGTCGCTGGCGGCAAAGGTCGCGCCGGGTTGGTATTTGCCGGAGAGCAATCCGCTGGCGAGCGGCACGCGGGCGAGGATGCCGAGGTTCTCTTTCTGCGCATGTGGGAAATACATCGTCTCGGCGCGGCGATCCAGCCGGTTGTAAAAAACCTGCAACGCTTCCACGCCGAACTTCGCGGCTTCGCGCGCCTGAAACTCGCTGCCTTTTTGCAAAATGGAAACGCCCAGATACCGGATTTTGCCTGCCCGTTTTTGCTCCGCCAGCATCGTCCACAGTTCCTGGTTCTGAAACAGCGCATCGGATCCGGAATGAAACTGGTAGAGGTCAATGGTCTCGACGCGCAGCGCCTTGAGCGAGGCTTCAAGTTGTTGCCGCACACCGGCGACGGAAAAGTCGTCGTCGCGGTTCATGAAACTGTTAAAGTGATGGCCGAACTTGGTCGCCACCAGCCAGCGCGAGCGGTCATGGCGCGACAGGTAATCGCCAATCAGCCGTTCAGACAGGTGGTCGCCATAACATTCGGCCGTGTCAATGAGGTTGGTGCCGCATTCCGCCGCCGCGTCAAGGATGGCATCAACCTCGGCCTGCGAGAAATCGCGTCCCCACTCGCCGCCAAACTGCCAGGTGCCAATGCCGATGACCGATACGCGCAGACCGGTCTTGCCCAATACCCGATAATGCATGGCCGATGTTGTAAGTAAAATCCGCTTGCGCCAAGTTTGATCGTTGTTACAGTCAGGTCGCGTTTTCATCAGCCGATCGCGGCGGTTTTTCCATTTTGACCTGAAAGACCATTAATTTGTGAAAATTTTCAGCGGCACTGCCAACGAGCCTTTGGCTCGCGCGATTTGCAAATCCATCAACATGGAACTGGGCAAGTGTTCCATCCAGCCTTTCCCCGACGGCGAGACGTTCATTAAAATCGAGGAGAACGTCCGCGGCGAAGACGTGTTCGTCGTCCAGCCGACGTCGCCGCCGACCAACCACAATTTGATGGAGTTGTTCATCATGATTGACGCGTTGCGGCGGGCGAGCGCGACGCGCATCACCGCCGTCCTGCCGTTTTACGGTTACGCCCGGCAGGACCGCAAGGACCAGCCGCGCGTGCCCATCACGGCCAAGCTGATCGCGAACCTGCTGGTGGCGGCGGGCGTCAACCGCATCCTCACCGTGGATTTGCATGCGCAGCAGATTCAGGGGTTTTTCGACATCCCGGTGGATCATCTCTATGCCGCGCCGGTCATGTACGAGTATTTGAAGAAGAAGAAACTGTCCGACCTCGTCGTGGTCAGCCCGGACGTGGGCGGCTTGAAGATGGCGCACGCGTATTCGCAGGTGCTGGAATCGGGCCTGGCCATCGTGGCCAAGCGGCGCAAAAGCGCCACGGAGGTGGAATCCATGGCCGTGATCGGCGAAATCCGTGGCAAAAACATCCTGTTGGTGGACGATTTGACGGAGACGGCGGGCACCTTGACGGCGGCGGCGGCGCTATTGAAGAAAAAGGGCGCCAAACAGATTCTGGCCTGTGTTTCCCATGCCATTCTCAACAATGTCGGCATTGACCGATTGCGAAAATCAGTGATTGACGAATTGATTACAACTGATACAGTCCAACGCCCCGCAATTGACGGTGTAAAAATAACGACGCTGTCGGTGGCCGGGCTTTTGGGCGAAGCCATCAAGCGAATTAACAGCAATTCGTCGGTGAACTCGCTCTTTGAATTCAAAGGCGGGCGCACGAGTTAGCCCGCCGTAAAACATTTTTAGCATGAAATCAGTGCCATTGAAAGCGTATCCCCGGACGCAAACGCGCCGGGGCGGAGCCAAGAAATTGCGCGACGCGGGTCGCGTGCCGGCGATCATTTACGGCCGCCAGGCCAAGCCGCAAAACCTCGAAATCAACGCGAAGGAAATCAGCGATCTCATCCATCATTCCATCTCGGAAAATCTCCTGGTGGATTTGTCGGTTGAAAACGACGCGCGGGCCAAACGCCTCGCGATGGTCCAGGAAGTCCAGCACCACCCGCTGGACGGCAAGGTCCTGCATGTGGATCTCCATGAAGTGGCCGAAAATGAAAAAGTCATTGTCCAGGTGCCGGTGGAAACCGTCGGCGAGGCCGCCGGCGTGAAGAACAGCGGCGGCGTATTGGAGCACGTCATGTTCAAGCTCAAGGTCCGCGCCCTGCCCAAGGATTTGCCGGAGCAGATTATCATTGATGTCAGCCATCTCGAACTCGGCAAGGCCGTCCACCTCGGCGAAATCAAGGCGCCCGCCGGCGTTGAGATTCTCGGCGACAAAGGCATGCCGGTCGTGACGGTGGCGATGCCGCGCACGGAAGAGGAAGAAGCGGCGGCAACGGTGCCCGCCGAGGGCGTGGCTGCAGGCGACGTCGAGATGATCAAGGAAAAGAAGGAAGACGGTGAAGAGGGCGAAGCCCCCGCCAAAGGCGAAAAGGGCGCCAAACCCGGCGAAAAAGCCCCCGCCAAAGGCGCCGAGAAAGGCGCGGCGGCAGCTCCCGAGAAGGGCGAAAAAGCCGCCGAGAAAAAACCGGCGGAGAAAAAGAAATAATTTTGCGGATGATCCGCAAGGGTCATCACGCCCGCGCCGCACATGGAGCCATTGCATCTCATCGTGGGCCTGGGCAACCCGGGCGCGGAATACACGAAGACGCGCCACAACGCCGGCTTTTGGCTGGTCAAAAAACTGGCCGCGGGCTGGCGGGTGGAGTGGAAGAACGAACGCAAGTTCAATGTGCGCATGGCCCGCGCGGAACGCCATGGCCGCCGGGTGCTGCTGTGCCAGCCGCAGACATTCATGAATGCGAGCGGCGAAGCGGTTGGCCGGCTGACGAATTTTTATCAGTTGCCGTTGAAGCAGTTGCTGGTCGCGGTGGACGATGCAGATTTACCGCTGGGCGAGATCCGGTTGCGGGCGGGCGGCAGCAGCGCCGGCCATCACGGGCTGGAGTCCATCGAGCAGCACCTGGGCTCGCGTGAATTCGCGCGGCTGCGGCTCGGCATCGGGCGCCGGGACGGCGCCCGGGAGATCACGGATTACGTGCTCAGCCGTTTCGACCGGGCGGAAGCGGCGCTGATGGAAAAAGTTTTGGATCGGGCGGCTGGCCAGGCTGAATGCTGGTTGGCCGACGGTATACAAATAGCAATGAACCAGTTTAACGGGACTGTTGACGAGTTAAATGGTTAAATGAGTGATTGGTTAAATGAGTGATTTTGGTGCGGCCTCATTTAACCCATTTAACCAATTACTGATTTAACGATTAACAATGAAACGATACGAAGGTCTGTTCATCCTGAACACGGCGGGACGGGAAGAAGGCGTCAAAGATGCCCTCGACAAAATTTCCTCCGAAATTGTGGCGGCGGGCGGCAAAGTCGAAACGGTGCAAAAAATGGACCGGAAGAGCTTTGCGCGCGTGGCCGACAAGAAGCACATCGCCGGTTTTTACGCGAACGTGATCTTCACCGGCACGCCGACGATTGTCACGCAATTGCGGACGAAGCTGGCGCTGAACGAGGAAGTTTTCCGCGTTTTCTTTACCCAGTCGCCTGAACCCAAACCCGCGAAATAAACCGTTCAACCCTTAACCCCCACTTCCTATGGCCAGTTTCAATAAAGTGATTCTTGCCGGAAATTTAACCCGTGACCCGGAATTGCGCTACACGCCCAAGGGCACGGCGGTGGCCCGCCTTGGCATCGCCTGCAATCGCAAGTGGAAAAGCGAGACCGGCGAAATGAAGGAAGAGGTGACTTTTGTGGACGTGGATGCTTTTGGCAAAACCGCCGAAACCATCGGCCAGTATCTGAAAAAAGGCCGCCCGATTCTGATCGAAGGCCGCCTGCGTTACGATACCTGGGAAGACAAGCAAAGCGGCCAGAAGAAAAGCAAGCTCGGCGTGGTGCTGGAAAACTTCCAATTTCTGGATTCCGGCGGCGGTCGCGGCGAAGGCGCAACCGAAGCCCCGCGTTCGCGCCCGGCTTCCGGTTCCACACCGCCGGCGGCCGGCGAACCCGCCGACGGCGACGCCCCGCCGGAAAGCGACGACGTTCCATTTTGATTTTGCCACACCCATTTCCCTGTTGCTTACCATTTTTTTATGAAGACTGAAGTCATTCTCACGCACAATATCGTCGGCCTCGGGGCCGAGTCCGACCAGGTGAAGGTCGCCGCCGGTTACGCGCGGAACTTTCTGTTTCCGCAGCGGCTGGCGATTCCGCTGACCCAGGCGAACAAGCGCCAGATCGAAGCCCTGCGCCAGCGCCGCGCCGAACGCGAGGCGCACGAGTTCAACACCATGACCGAACTCTCCAAGGCGCTGTCCAAACTCATTTGCGTCATCAAGGCGAAGGCGGGCGAAGACGGCAAAATGTTCGGCTCGGTGACGGCCGGCATGATTGCCGATGAATTGAAGCACCAGTTCGACATTTCGCTCGACAAAAAGAAGATTCGTCTCGAACATCCGATTCGCACGCTGGGCGAGTATGAAGTGGAATTGAACCTGCACGCCGAAGTCAAAGGTGCGCTCAAAGTCCGCGTCGAAAGCACCACGCCAGCGACTGTGCCCGAAGCCGAGGCGACTGCGCAGGCGGCGCCGGCCGAGGCCAAGGCCGAGGAAGGCAAAAGGCCCAGGACGGAAAAGCGCGGTTTCGTCAGACGGGACAGCAGGGTCGAGAAGGCCCCCAAACCCGAAAAAGCTGAAAAGGCTGAAGCCGCCGAAGCCAAACCCAAAGAGAAGAAACCTGGCGAGAGACACGCCAAGGTGGAAAAAGCTGAAAAACCGGAAAAAGCCGCCAAGGCACCCAAGGCCGGTAAGAAAGAAAAGGCGGAATAGGCTGTCACCGGCGCCCATCGATTTAAACCAGCCGCGGAATTGTTCCGCGGCTTTTCCATCGGCACAAGTCCGCTCGTCAACTCTACCGTTTGCCGATTTTGGTGATAGAGGGCAAAAAAGGAGTTAAAATTGGCTAAAAACAGGTCTTGACCCGGCCGATAACTCCGGTAAACTGAACGCGTAATGTTGAAAAACGTTCTACAAGTTGTCAATGTGGTCGTCGTTGTAGCCAGCGACGCCGTTGGCGCTTGTTGAACAAACCAAGTTTTAACAAGAACCCACGGCTGGAAACGGTCGTGGGTTTCTTGTTTAATCCGCGCCACCGGCCATAACCAAAACATGAAACGGATGATTGGATTTTTGGATGATTGGATGAATGGGAAAACGCACCAGGCACGCCCCATTAATCCAACAATCCATTAATCTATTAATCCACCGACTGCTATGAGCAAGCCAACTGAAACCGCTGGATCCGCCTCCGCCGCAAAAACGGCTCCGGCGCGACAAGAAAAAAAACCCGCCTCCACCGCGCGCGCCGAGGTCGGCGCAGCCATGTTTGGCCGCGACATCCTCGTCGAAGCCCTTGAACGCGAAGGTGTGGAGGTCATTTTTGCCTATCCCGGCGGCGCGAGCATGGAAATCCACCAATCGCTCACCAAATCCAAAATCCGCACCATCCTGCCGCGGCACGAACAGGGCGGCAGTTTCGCGGCGGAAGGTTATGGCCGCGCGACCGGCAAGGCCGGCGTGTGCATGGGCACCAGCGGCCCCGGCGCCACCAATCTGGTCACCGCCATCGCCGATGCCTACCTGGATTCCTGCCCGCTCATCGCCATCACCGGCCAGGTCAATCAAAACATGATCGGCCGCGGCGCGTTCCAGGAAACCGACATCATCGGCGTGACGCTGCCCATTGTGAAGCACAGCTACCTCATCACCGACGTGAACGACATTCCGCGCATCATCAAGGAAGCGTTTTATATCGCGCAAACCGGCCGGCCCGGCCCGGTGGTGATTGACGTGCCGAAAAACATCCAACAAGCCAAGACCCAGCCGGTCTGGCCGACGCTGGCCCAGATCAAAAAAGGTCTGCCCGGTTACACGCAGCCGGATTTGCGCGCTGATGACCTCGCCTTGAACGAGATCATGGGCCTGATTGAAAAGGCCGAACGCCCCGTGATTTATTGCGGCGGCGGCATCATCAGCAGCGGCGCGGCGGCAGAACTCAAGAAATTCGCCGAGGCGACGAACGTTCCCGTGACGACCACCTTGATGGGCATCGGCGGTTTCCCCGAAACCCATCCGCTTTCGTTGCGCTGGCTGGGCATGCACGGCGCCGCGTTTGCCAATTGGGCCGTCAACGGCGAATACGCGCACCGCAAGTCGTTCAACGATCCGATGGTGAAAATCAAGGACGGCGCGGATTTGCTGCTGGCGTTCGGCGTGCGGTTTGACGACCGGGTGACCGGCAAGTTCGAGGAGTTCTGCAAGCACGGCACGATTGTGCATGTGGACATTGACGCTTCCGAGTTGAACAAGAACCGACGTGCCAACCTGGCCGTGGTCGGCGACATCAAAGATGCGCTGGAGCGGCTCAATGCGATGCTCGCTCAGCGCCCGCTTAACCAGAAGCACACGGCCTGGCTGGAGCAAATTGGCGAGTGGAAGCAGAAGGCGCCGTTCGCTTACACCATCACGCATGAGATCGCCACCAGCGATCACATGAAGGACCATCTTAAAGGGCAGCAAGACCAGATTATCCTGCAACAGATGGTGGTTGAGGCGCTGTATGAACTGACCAAAGGCGACGCGCTCATCACCACCGGCGTGGGCCAGCATCAAATGTGGGCGGGCCAATGGTTCAAGTACGAACATCCGCGCCAGTTCATCACCAGCGGCGGGCTGGGTTCAATGGGTTTTGGTTTCCCGGCCGCCCTCGGCATCAAGGTGGCACACCCGGACAGGGAAGTGATTGACATTGACGGTGACGGTTCATTTCTGATGAACATTCAGGAACTCGCCACCGCGCATGTCGAGAAAATCAATGTCAAGGCCATCATCCTGAACAACCAGCACCTGGGCATGGTGGTGCAATGGGAGGACAAGTTTTACGCGGGCAACCGCGGGCACACTTATCTGGGTAATCCTGACGAGCGCGCGCAGATTTATCCCGACTTCGTGCGCGTGTGCAATTCGTTCAATGTGAAATGCGAGCGCGTGATGTTCAAAAAGGACCTGCGCCCGGCCATCCAGCGGATGCTGGACGCCAGGGAGCCGTATGTGCTCGACGTGGTGACGCCCTATACCGAACACGTGTTGCCGTTCATTCCGGCGGGCCGTACCGTAGCCGACATGATCTGGAAGGCGTGACAACCAGTTGAGAAAGTAGGAGACGACGTGAGGAGTCTCTGACTAAAATTAGAGACTCGTTACCTCGTCTCCTACGAGAGTTTATCGGCCGGACGCAAAGGCTTGTTGTCCGGCCGACTTTTGTTACCCTGCGCGCAATGTGCAAATGGTTTTTCGGTTTCGCGCTCGCGCTGGCCCTGCCCGTCCTCGGCGCGGAAATAAAGCTGGATTTCGGTGATTTCCCGACCAATACCATCCCGGCCGGCTTTCACAGCACTTTGGCTGGTAGTGGTGAAAAGGGCGATTGGAAGATTGTCATGGACGAGTCACCCTCGGCTTTTGCGCCCTTGACCCCCCAGGCGGGCCGGGCGCCCGGCACGACCCAGCACGCCGTTCTCGCCCAACTCAGCCAGGACCCCACCGACGAACGGTTTCCGATGCTGATTTATGACAAGGAAACCTTCAAGGATTTCAAGCTGACCACTCAGTTCAAAATCATCAGCGGCGCGGCCGAACAAATGGCCGGCATCGTGTTCCGGTATCAGAACGCGTCGAATTTTTATGTGATTCGCGCCAGCGCGCTCGGCCACAATATTCGCTTCTATAAAGTGGTGAACGGCCTGCGCGGCAATCTCCTGGGACCGGACACGGACGTTTCCACCAATGTCTGGCACACGCTGGGTATCCAATGCCAGGGCAATCAAATCATTTGTCTGCTGGATGATCATTCGGTGATGCCGACGCTGACGGACAACACCTTCACGGCCGGTAAAATCGGATTTTGGACGAAATCGGACGCCGTCAGTTATTTTGGTGCCACGACCATCAACTACACGCCGCGCGTGCCTATGGCGCAAACACTCGTGCAGAGCATGATGCGGAAATATCCACGCATTCTGGAACTCCGGGTTTACACGCTCGATGACAAGGGCGACCCGCAAATCATCGCCAGCAACCACGAGAAGGAAATCGGCCAGCAGGGCACCGACGCCGAAAAGGGCACCATCACCACCGGCACGCTCTATTTTGGGCGCGGCAAAGGCACCGTGGCGGTGACGATGCCGTTGACCGATCGTAACGGCGATTCCGTGGCGGCGGTGCGGGTGCAATTGAAATCATTCCTGGGAGAAACCCAAGATACGGCCGTGGAGCGCGCACGGCTCATTGTCAGACAAATGCAGGCGCAGGTTGTCTCCGGGCAGGATCTGACCCAATAACGCTCCGCTCAGGGTTTGGCGGGCGCGTTTAATTCATCCGGCGATTTGACCGGCGTCATTTCCTGCGGCTTCACCCGGCGGACGCCGCCAAAAACCGTGATGCTGCCATCGTCACCGACATGCAATCGGGGCCGGACATTCAGGTAATCGTAAATTTCCTGCCGGACAATTTCGCCGCCGGGACTGATTACCGAATAAAGGAAATTCGCCGCACCGCTTTGGTAGAGCACGTGCAAATTGCTGGAACGATCCAACTGCTCTTCCGGTTGGCTGAAAGAAACCATCGGGCCGATCGCTCGCACCTTGAAAATGGTCGCCCCGGATTCATCGCTCACCTCCACGTACATCCGCAGTTGCGAGTGCAGGTAATTGGCTTCTTCCAGGGTGTATTTGCGGACTTCCGGCGGACGATTCGACACTCCGGCCGGCAACGGCACGCCAAACACCTGTGACCACAACTTCGCCCCGGTAATCACATCGAATCCCCGGGGCGCGCTGCTAACATCGGTGTTCCAATCCTTGATCCGCACTGTCGCAATGATCTGGTAGCGGCCCGGCCGTTTCAAATCGAAGTACGGCTGCAAATTCACCCGCTTGGTCGCTATCTGCGATGAATCCAATTCGAAGGCACCCTGCACCGGCGGGTCGGCATTTTTGACGACGATGTAATCGTCCGCTGCCTCCACGCTGAACGTCAGCCAATCCGGGTCCGCTCCCAGATGCAGCGGCTGGCCGGATTGATTGGTGATGTGCACCGTCACCGACAGGGATTCGCTGGGTAAAAATTGGTCCTGGTCCAGCGTCAAACTGACGGTGACCTGCGCCGACGCGCTGAGAACCGGCGCCACCGCCAGACCGAGAATGAGCCAAAATTGTTTCATTTGAACAATGCCTAATCTAAACCGCCGTCAAGGCATGGCAACTCTAAATAGCGGACAATACGGCCCGGCGCCTTTAAACGACCGTCGAAAAAGTTGCCGGCCGGCGAATTTTCATCCGCCGGCCAGCCACGATCTCAATCGTGTGTGAAGTTATTCGAGGCGCAATTTCTGGTTATTGTAATTTCAGCCGGAAAAAGCATTGGGGCGTGCCATACATGTTGTTGGTTATGACCATGGTAGCGCCAGTTCCAACCATGGGGCCGCCACAAGGTGTCCAAGTGGGGGCAAGAAGATTGGTAGCGCATTCAATCTGATAGGTTTGATTGGTAAGGGTTGTCCAGCTCATGACGAATTGGCTGTTCCCATTGATGCTAACACAGGAGCTGCACAATTGCGGCGCAGGAACCACAGTCAGCGTTGCGCTATTGGTCAAGCTGGTGCAATCGCCGCTGACAATCACCGTGTAAACACCGGCCTGGTTGGAGTTTAGATTGTTCAATGTCAGATTGTGATCCGTCCCAATGACCGAGCCATTGAACCACCATTGGTAGCTCAAATCCGTCCCGCTGGCCGTCACACTGAAGGTCGCGCTGCAGCCGGCGACTCGCGCCTGGTCAGCGGGGACGCCGGTCACGTTCACCGGCTCGTTTAGCGTCAGGGTGGCACTGTTGGTGACCTTGCCCATCGCTCCGCTCACGATGACGCTGTAGGTCGCCGCGTCGCCGGCACTTACATCCATCAAAGTCAGGTTGCTGGTGGTCGAGCCGCCGAGGGCCGACCCATTTTTCAACCAGGCATAAGTGTAGGGCCCGGTGCCGGAGGGCGTTGTGCTGAACACAACGCTGTCACCAGGACAAACGCTCCGGCTCGCCGGTACCGTCGCGCTCACCGGCACGGTGAGATTGGTCACCGCCTGAGGCACGCTGCCGGAAAAGACAAAATTGGCGGGGAAGTTGGTGCCCGCGCCGACCAACGTGACGGTGATCTGATGGGTGCTGCCATTGGCGTTGGTTCCACCGGCAACAAAGCTGCTCAAATTGAAGCTCGACAGTTCCGGGTACGAGTTGCTTCCGTTTCCCAGATTGACAAAGACTCCGTACATGTACTGGCTTCCATTCTGAAGCATCAAGTACGGGTAGCCGACGGCTTCGCCCATCCAAGTTGCGCTGCCATTCGAGGTGTTGAGCCGATATATATCAGTATTGGTGCTCGTGTTGCTTACATAGAGATTGCCGTCCTGCGCGAAGCGGATATTTTGTCCGGTGCTGTCAAGGTTGTGAGCATTGCCATAATTCCCGACCGAAGTCGCCGTTCCATTGACGGGATTGATCTTGTACAGCTTGCTTTGCGTGGCGCCATACAGCGCCCCGTCGCTGGGCCGGAAAGCCAGAGACTGGATACTGCTGACGCTCAAGTTGGCAACCCTGGTGATGGTACCACTGGTTTTATTGAACGTCACAAGGACCGAAGCGTTCGAAATTCCGTACAACGTCCCGTTCGTGGGGCAATAAGCGATATCGTTGATTTTGGCCGCTCCCAGCGAGGAAATTTTTGTGAAATTGCCGCTCAGCAAATCAAGCGTGCCAAAGCGATTGGTCGGCTGGTTATACTCAACGGCATAAACGATGTCGCTCTGTGCCCGCGCTGACATGATCAGGCTCATCCCGGCAGCCACTAAAACCAACATCCACGACTTTTTCATATTGTTCCTTTTTTACGCCTAAAGTTTTACACCAGGCAACCGATCAGTCTGATTGACCCGCGTGTATCATCTATTTAAACGCAGATGCGCAAAAACGTGATGAATTAGGGACACAATGCGGGATTTGTGGGGTGAATTGTGCCCGGAGAGGGGCAGAAATTCAGGGGGAAATGAGGCCGATCAGTTCGAATCGGAACCCACGGTTCAGGTCGTCACACCGAGTTGCCGAAGTTGTTCCCGATAACCGCGGGTAAGGGTCGCGCGGGCGCCGTTGTTCAACGCGACCGTGTATTCGCCATGAAACATCGGATATAATTCCTTGACCGATTCGATGTTCACGATGTTCGAGCGGCTGATGCGTACGAAAAGGTCTGGCGGAAGCTTTTCCTCAAGCGCGGTCAGGGTTTCGCGCAGCATGTGCGTTTCGTTACCGGCGTACAGTTTCACGTAATTGTCCGCTGCCTCCACCATGTCGATATCGGCCAGGCGCAGGAACACGATCCGTCCGTTGGATTTCACCGCCAGTCGATCCGGATATTTTGAGTCCGCCTTCAGATCCTGCATGAGGCTGTCCAGCTTCTGCTGGATGTCGCCGTTCTGGTGGTTTTGAATCTGTTGCCGCGCCCGCTGCACCGCCGAACGCAGGCGGGCCATTTGGCAGGGCTTGACCAGAAAATCGAGGGCGCACGCCTCGAAAGCTTTCACCGCATAATCGTCGTGTCCGGTTACGAAGATGATGATCGGCATCTGTGGGAGCTTGATTCGATTAACCACTTCGAAGCCGTCCAGTTCGGGCATTTGCACATCAAGGAACACCAGATCGGGTGCCAGCCGGTTGATGGCTTCAATGGCTTGAGGCCCGTTGGCAGCCGTGCCGACGATTTCAATATCCGGTTCGTGACGAAGGAGGTCCCGCAATACCGCCAGCCCGGTTGACTGGTCATCCACGAGTAATGTCCGAATATTCATGTTGGTGTCTGCTGTGCCATGGCGGCAACTGAAGTCACCTGAGATTTTAAATTCTTAAATTCTGGTAACGCGCCGGCCGTTTAAGGCTAAAAGCAGTTGCCATGCCTCGGCAACGTGCTTCAAAGGGCATGTTCCAGTTTAAGCCGCGCTTTTTCAAAAACTTGGAAACCTGAACATACCACGATAATCCTTCGGAATTCCCGCGACCGGGGAACAGCCAAGTGCGTGGCTGTGCTTCATTGGGACACTAAACTGCCATTCCATTGACAGTCGGTTTTGCCGAAAACGCGGGAAAATTCTTGCGCCACCGGCCTGGGGTGGCCCAACGTGAGAAAGTTGGACACAGCCGATGCGCACACGGACGATTTCTTTTTCGGGTGAACCCGGCAAATTGAAGCAAAATCACCCATCATCGCTGGCAAATGAAATATCGCACCTTTGGCAACCTTGGCTGGCAGGTCTCGGAAATCGGTTTTGGCGGCTGGGCGCTCGGTGGACTCGGCTGGGGCGGGCAACGCGACGAAGATTCCGTGGCCGCCTTGAAACAGGCGCTCGACCTCGGCTGTAATTTCATTGATACCGCCCAGGGCTACGGCGACGGCCACAGCGAACAGGTCATCGGAAAATTTCTGAAAGCCCATAAAGGCGGGCGCGTTTATGTGGCGACGAAAATCCCGGTGAAAAGTCCCGGCGACTGGCCGCCGTCGCCTTACGACCGCATCGAAATGCGGTACCCGGAAAAATATTTGCGCGAGTGCGTTGAAGTCAGCCTTCGTAATCTTCAGACCGATTGCCTGGATCTGGTGCAACTGCACACGTGGACGCGCGCGTGGAATCGCCACCCGGCCGCGCTGGAGGTGCTGCGCCAGTTGCGCCAGGAAGGCAAACTGCGCGGCATCGGCATCAGCACGCCCGAACAGGATCAGAATTCGCTCGTGGACTTGATGCACCACGGCTGGCTCGACGCCGTGCAGGTCATCTACAACATTTTCGAACAGGAACCGCAGGCGGAACTTCTGCCGGCGGCGCTCGAACACAACGTCGGTGTCATCGTGCGCGTCGCGTTTGACGAAGGGTCGCTCACGGGCAAATTCAGCGAACAAACGAAGTTCGCCCCGGACGAATTCCGCAACCACTATTTTGCCGGTGACCGGCTGGCGCGCACCGTCCGGCGGGTCGAAAAGATCAAGGCGACGATTGGCTCGGCGGAACCGGACGTGGCCACAGCGGCATTGAAATTCGCCCTCAAACCCACGGCCGTTTCCACGGTCATTCCCGGAATGCGTAACGCCCGGCAGGCACAAATGAATTGTTCGGTTAGCGACGAACCCCCGTTGTCGGGCGATCTGGAACTGAAACTTCGCCAACACGCCTGGCGCCGCGCCGATTGGTATAAAGGCAAGGACTGATGTCTGTCTGAAAATGCGCTTTGAGCTGTAGCGGCGGTCTGTGACCGCCGAAAATCACACTTTCCCGCAGCGGTTGTTTTGCTACTTTGACCGCATGTTCGAACCAGCCGATTTGTTTGACCTCAACCAGACCGAACACGCCGCTATATTCGATGGCTGCAAATTCGCCTGGGAAGCCCTGAAGAAAATCGAAGGTTATCTCGCCGCGAATCTGAAACCGGAATTGCGCAACCAGTGCGTAGGCCGCGCTTACATCGGCGAAAAGGTGTTCATCGGCGAGGGCACGGTCCTGGAGGACGGCGTGATGATCAAAGGCCCGGCCATCATCGGCCGGAACTGCCGGATTCGCCATAACGCTTACTTCCGCGAAAATGTCATCGTCGGCAACAATTGCGTGGTCGGCAATTCGTCCGAACTGAAAAATTCGCTTCTGTTCAACAACGCCCAGGCGCCGCATTTCAATTACGTCGGCGATTCCATCCTCGGCCACAGGGCACATCTCGGCGCCGGCGTGAAAATTTCCAACTTCAAAATGTTACCCGGGAACATCGAACTGGAGTTGGATGGCAAGCCATTTGACACCGGCCTCCGCAAATTCGGCGCGCTGCTCGGCGACGGCGTGGAAATCGGCTGCAACGCCGTGCTGAATCCTGGCAGCATTGTCGGGCGAGGCGCGGTGATTTACCCGAACGTCTTCTGGCGCGGCATCCTGCCCCCCAACATGATTGCGAAGAACAAGGCCGGCGTTGACGTCGTCGTCAAACGGCCGAGGGAAAGTTCGTAGGAGCCGAGGTGACGAGGCTCTAATTTATCCTGTCACAACCAGCGACTCCTTACGTCGTCTTCTACGGCTTTTCAGTAGGAGTCGAGGTAACGAGACTCTGGTCAAAGCAGCCAGGGGGTTGTGAATGAAGCGAAAGGGGGCACGGATGGAGTCTCCTTACGTCGTCACCTACAAATACGTCTCTGCGGTTAAATCGTTTCGCAAATTTTCTGGACCCGAATCCGTGTGAATTGTAAGTCCTTAACTTATTCCAATAAAAAGACTTGACCGTACATTTAAACAGCTCATAGTTTAATCTGCTGAATAAAGTCTGACTGATAGCAATCAGGCCGCTCAGTTTCGGGCAAATGTCGGGGTATGACCACGAGCGGACATTTGGGGTCATTGACAAATCGAAGCGGAGAAAAGCAGCGTCAAACTCAGTTTCCCTCAGGTGGAAGGTTTATACCTCGACGTAGCCGCCCATTGGCGACCGACGCCTTTTCAGATCCCAGTCCTGCCATTTCACGTCCGATTTCACGCTTCCGCCTTGCGAACCTTCAACGTTCATCATCCAACATTCAATTTTTTATCCCCTATGAAGACAAAGACTGAATTCAATAATCCGTGGTGGATACCCCTCAGAAAACGATTGGCTATGTGGACTGGTATGGTGGTTTTGTGTGCGGCCGCTGTCAATAGCACAGCGCAGACTCAGACGGTGACGAATTGCACGGAGACAGCTGTGCGCACGACAATGGCGGGAGGAGGAACGGTAACCTTCGCTTGCGACGGCATGATCACGCTGACAGGCACTATCACCAATGATAACGATACAGTGCTGGACGGTTCCGGCCACAACATCACAATCAGCGGTGGGGATGCCGTGCGGATTTTCTACAACTCAACGAACACGAGCCTGACATTAATCAACGTAACGATTGCCAACGGCCGATGCACCAACGGAGCGGGCATCTTTAATGACGGAGGGACGGTTTTATTATCGAATGTTAGTTTCGAGACCAACGTGGCCTACCTCTATAACTATGGGCCCTTTGGGCCCGAAGGAGGAGCCATCTATAACCGGGCAGGCACGGTGAACGCAACCAACTGCAGCTTCTACGGCAACGCGGCCGCTCCGCCGCCTCAGTATTTTGGTCCCTTTGAAGCTCGTGGCGGCGCCATCCGAAACGAGAGCGGCAGCGTCAGCCTCAAAGGTTGTACTTTCGCTGGTAACAGCGCCTGTGGTGGCATCATCCCTGCCTCGCCCCAGGTTTCGTTTGCCCCTGGCGCAGATGGCGCTGGCGGTGCCATTTACAATGACAATGGCGCGAGTCTAACTGCGTCGGGCTGCGAATTCACAGGAAACTCGGCTTCTGGCGGCCCTGCTCCCAGCAGCTCATCGCCGTATCCGAATAACGGAGGTTCGGGAACCGGCGGAGCCGTTTTCAATTCGGGAGTGATGGAGGCGGATGCCTGCACCTTTAGTCAGAATTCCGGTTTTGGAGCAGCGGGAACAAGCAACACTTGGATCTCCTCGAGCGGGAGTGGCGGTTCGGGTAAGGGAGGCGGCATTTTCAACTCGGGTTCTTTGGTCGTCCAAAGCACCGCGTTTTGGGATAATACAGTTTGTGGCGGTTCTGGCGGGAATGCCGGTCCCGTCTTTGATACCTCCCGGCCTGTTGGCGGGACTGGAGGCTCTGGTAGCGGCGGCGGGATCTGTAATCTCGGGTCTTTGTTCCTTCAAGGCAGCACACTTGGAGGTAATGCAGCCGCCGGAGCAGGTGGTGGCCGAGGCGGAGATGGTGTTGCTTCCACGGTGTCCTCAGGTGCAGCTCCTGGCGGGACAGGAGGGCTGGGGGGGGCGGGTTATGGCGGTGCGCTCTTCAATAGCGGTACTGCAAGTCTTGTCAACAGTACTCTTGTCACAAACCTTGGTTCAGGAAACACAGGCGGGGGCGGTGGCACCGGCGGCTCTAGCTTTAATACTCCTCACCATCCCGACGGTGCAAACGGGGGCGCGGGAGGGGGAGGTGGTTCGGGCTTCGGTGGAGTCTATGTTGAGAGCGGGTCAGTCAAGATCACAAACAGTACCATCGCCTACAACTTGGGAACGCCTGGGCAGGGAGGAGCCGGCGGCCAAGGTGGTTTAAGCGATTATTATCCGGGATTTCCAGGCACATCTGGCACCAACGGCATTGCGGCTGGAGGTATCGGGGCTTTAGGAAGTCTGACCGTCAACACGATCCTGGCCAGTAACAGTCCCAGCAACTGCATAGGCATCATCACCGATGCCGGACATAACCTCAGTTCGGACAACAGTTGCGCATTCACGAACGTTGGCAGTCTAAATAATACCGACCCCAAGCTCGGTCCGTTCGCCGACAACGGCGGCCCCACGCTGACCATGGCGCTCTTGCCCGGCAGCCCGGCCATTGACGCCGGCGACGATTCCGCCGCTCCGTCAACTGATCAACGCGGGTTCCCGCGGCCATTCGGAGCTGCGTCGGATATTGGGGCCTGTGAATACACTCCCCCAACTTGGGGCGCTTTCCTGCAAAGCCAAACGGCTGAGAGCGGCTCCTTGGTTGAATTCATACCGGACATTGATGGATATCCGGCGATGACTTATCTGCTGTTTAGCAATGACACAAATCTCATCTGTTGCAGTACCGACGGGTGTTTCATGCTTACCAATGTGGATTTCTCCACGTCTGGCAATTACACCGTGGTCGTCACTAATGTTTTTGGTGCGGTGACCAGTGCACCGGTCACGCTCAGTGTGATTACGCCGGTTGAGCGCAGGCCGGTACCCGGTATCAAGGTGACAGGTGAGGTCGGAAGTACGCTGAACATGGAATACGCCGATTCCCTCGGTCCAACGCCTGATTGGCAGCCGCTCGACTCGGTGAACCTGACCAACCCACCACAATACTGTTTCGATCCCACCACGCCACTGCCGCCACAACGGTTTTATCGAGCCTGGCAAGCGGGCACATCCAGCATCACTCCGTCTTTGAGCCTGCCAAGCATGGTTCCGGCCATCACGTTGACCGGGAGTGTCGGGCACCAGTTACGTCTGGATTGCATCAACCAAATCGGCCCGACGGATGCCTGGGTAACGCTGGATACGGTCACGTTGACCAACACCTCACAGCTTTATTTCGACGTGTCTTCGATCTGCCAGCCGCAACGGCTCTATCGGATTGTGCCGGTTCCTTAATCCTGTTAACCCGCACTGCTTCAGCAGAAAGGAAACTGTTATGAACACTAAAATTAGATTCAAAAATTGGTGGTGGACACCACTCAGAAAACGATTGGCTCTGTCGATTGGGATGTTGGTTTTGGGTGTCGCTAGTGTCAAGAGCACTGCGCAAACAACTACGGTGACGAATTGCACGGAGGCGGCTTTGCGTGCAGACATGGCAGGAGGAGGAACTGTAATCTTTTCCTGCGATGGCACGATCACGCTCACTGACACCATCACCAACCAACATGACACCGTGCTGGATGGTTCCGGCCACAACATAACCATCAGTGGCAGCAATGCAGTCCGAGTGTTTTACAACTCGACGAATGCGAGCTTGACGTTGATCAACGTTACGATTGCCAACGGCAGGAGCACCAATAATGGCGCGGGCATTTTCAATGACGGCGGCCAACTGACCTTGTCGCAGGTCGTTTTTCAAGCCAACATCGCCTCCAATCTTTCGAGCTCCAACGCCCCACAAGGCGGGGGGATATTCAACGCCGGAGGAATGGTAAACGCCACGAACTGCAGCTTTGTTGGCAACGCCGCTGCGGCTGGGTCGATCATTTTCCAGTCGTCGGAACGGACTTCGTGTGGGGGTGCCATTCAAAATGCGGGAGGTGAATTGAACCTGGGAAATTGTGTTTTTGCAAACAACAGTGTTTCGGGCAGTTCCGGAATTGGAGAACCAAATAATATGTTCGTTTCGGGGGCTGATGGGACTGGCGGAGCCATCAATAACAGTGGAACTTTAAACGCGGATGGTTGCACCTTCACGGGGAATTCGGCCAGCGGTGGCGCAGGAGGGGATGCCTATCTTGGTCCGTGGCCTGGATCGGACGGCGGAGAAGGAAGCGGAGGTGCCGTCTTTAATAGCGGAACCGCTACAATCAAGGGCGGCGCCTTCAGTGGCAACTCTGTCGTTGGTCGCAGAGGTGGGAATGGTGGAACTTTATGGCATCCTCCATCACCTCCCGAAGGTGGTTCAGGTGGCTCAGGCGGTTCGGCTAGCGGCGGCGCTATATGCAATGTTGGATCATTGATTGTCCAGGAAAGCGTAGCCGTAAACAACAGTTGTGCTGGTGGAACAGGGGGCAATTGGGGTGGTCCGGGTGGCTACCCTGGTTCGGGCGGGAGAGGCAATGGCGGCGCGCTGTTCAACGGAGGAACCGCAGAGTTGATAAATGATACTGTAGCGTTTAACACCGGCTCAGGAGGGCCATCGGGCGACCCGTATAATGGCAATGATGGTGGTGGTTCAGGTGGCATTTGCGGTCCGGTTCAGATGACCAATTGCACTCTGGCGTTCAACTCTGGCTTTGTTGGCGATGGAGGAAAAAATGCCGTTGCGACAGGCGGCCTCACACCCGGCAGCCTGCTTGTCAATAGCATTCTGGCAGGCAATGTTCCCAACAATTGCTCCGGACCAATCATCGACGCCGGCCATAATCTCAGTTCGGACAACAGTTGCGCGTTCACCAGCGCGGGAAGCTTGAACAATGTTGACCCGCTGCTCGGTCCGCTCGCCGACAACGGCGGCCCCACGCTGACCATGGCGCTCTTGCCGGGCAGTCCGGCCATTGATGCCGGCGACAATTCTGTCGCTCTGCCGACCGACCAACGTGGCTTCCCACGGCTGGTCGGACCAGCTATAGATATCGGCGCCTACGAACGCTGTTATCTGCCAGTACTGCAAATCAATCCGCCGCAAACAAACAGCGTTAGCATCCTGGTCTATGGTCTCCCTGACCAATCCTGCCGGTTGATGGCTGGCAGCACCCTTGCCGATTGGCAGCCCATCGCTACCAATCAAATCAGCGCCAATGGCACCACGGTGTTTCAGGATGTTTGTGGAATGGGACAAACCTGCCGCTTCTATCGCGCTATAGTGCCTTGAAACAGGTGGCGGGCTGTCGATTACGGCAACGATTTTGAAGGTCAAAGTGTTCGGTGAGGCGTCAAACACCACACGCGCGGCGCCTTTGGTCCCCCCATCATTCTGGATTTGTCCGCAAGTGGGGAATCAGGTTTTCAACAATTGTTTCCAGTGTCTCGTCTGGTTTCAAGTGAATCCACTCCAAATTTTTCTGGGCGCGGAACTAGGTCAGTTGCCGCAGCCGAGAATTGTAGGAGTCGAGGTAACGAGACTCTGAGGTGTTTTCTGCTGAGGTCAGAGACTCCTCACGTCGTCTCCTACAAGTTTTTCCGTTCGTGCAAGACCTTCAGGAACGTTTCGTAAACCACGTCACGGCTGTCGGCATATTCCAACCGGATAATTTGTCCGCGATGCTGTGAATAAACAATTCGCAGCCCACCAATCTGCAGCCGGCAAAAACCCTCCAGTTCGCCACGTAACGCCTTGATGTCGCCGCGGCCCCTTGCCAGTCCGCGCAGGGCGACGCGCACGCGCTTTTTGGTTTCCGGCGGCAGCGCCACCAGCCAGCGTTGCACCTGGTCAGAGGCCGAAATTTTCATCGGCCAGATTCAGTTCTTTGTAAGCCAACCGGCCGGCCTTTGCCGACCGTAGAGTCTTCATCGCCGTCGGGTCGCTCAACAATTCCATCGTTTCCAACAGCGCGTCGTAATCCTCCAATGGCATGGCCACATAAACCGGCTTGTCCCGCCGGGAAATCACAAACCGCCGCCCCGTCCGACATAAACCGGGCAGGTTGGCCTGGGCCTCGGAAACTGTATATGTAACTTTCTTCATTTAGTTATATATAACTGACAATTTCAGCCGCGTCAACAACCGGCGGTGTCCTCGTTGGGTTGTTGCAGTGTCGGCGCTGTGCGCCGATAAGGTCGAGCCGCAGACTCGACGCGACATCTGGATAGGACACCGCTCAATCAACGGCTTGAAGCAGCTTCGCTACAATCGCTTCCGGCAATTCATCCGGTTTCAATTCCATCCACTCCACATTCTTCTGGGCGCGGAACCAGGTCAGTTGCCGCTTGGCAAATTGACGCGTCTTGGTTTTCACCCGTTCAATGGTTTCGGCGAGTGAACGTTCGCCGCGCAGATGTTCCACCACCTGTCGGTAACCGATGGCCTGCATGGCCGTCTTGTTTTGTTCGAGGCCGTGCTGGAGCAGTTCGCGCGTCTCATCCACCAGGCCGCGCGCGAACATTGCGTCCACACGGGCATTGATACGGGCGTGCATGTCCGCAGGCGCGCGTGTGAAACAATAAAAATTTGTTTTGGTAGGGACGGCGCCCTGCGCCTTCCATTCCGCCCGCTGTTGGGAAAACTTTTTACCCGTCAACCGAATCACTTCCACCGCGCGGATGACGCGGCGCGGATTTTGTTTGTCAATTTTTTCGTAAGCCGCCGGGTCGCGCTCGCGCAATTCATGCAGCAACGCCTCAAACGGCGTGGCTTCCAATTTGGCGCGAAGTTCGGGATTGGCGGAAGGCGCTTCGCCGAGTCCACTCAAGAAAGCCTTGAAATAAAGCCCCGTGCCGCCGCAGAAAATCGGTACGTGACCGCGCGCTTGAATTTCATCGACCGCCTTTTGCGCCAACCGGACGAATTGCGCGGCGTCGAATGATTCGGTCAGACCGCAGATGTCAATGAGGTGATGCGGGACGCGGTTGCGGTCGGCGGGCGATGGTTTGGCGGTGCCGAGGTCGAGTCCGCGATACACCTGCATCGAGTCCACGGAGATGATTTCGCCGCCAAGTTGCCCGGCCAGTTGCATCGCGATTTCCGATTTTCCGACCGCCGTCGGGCCGGCGATTAAAATTGGTTGAAGCAGGCTCAAGCGGGTTTGCGTGTGCGGTGGGAGAGAATGACGCCGAGCACGTGGCCGACGATGAAAATGGGGATGCTGACCAGCATGCCCGGGGTCAGGCCGTAATGGATATGGTCGGGCGGATAATCGCCGCGGAAATATTCCATGACCGTGCGCGTAATGGCGTAGCCGACGAGGTAGGTGGCAAAGACCTGTCCGTCGAATTTTTTGCGGCGGAACAACCAGGCGAGCAGGAGATAAAGCAGGAAATTGTTCACCGCGTCATAAATCTCCGTGGGATGCACCGGCACGCCGGCGTATTGGTGGCCGGCGGGAAAAGAGACGCCCCACGGTAGATCGGTTGGCCGGCCATAGCAGCAGCCATTGAGGAAACAGCCGATACGGCCAAAAACGTTGCCCAGGGCGCAACTCGGCGCGAGCACGTCGGCGACCTGCCACAACGGCAGTTTTTTCCAACGGACGTAAATGAAACCGGCCAGCGTCGCGCCAATCAAGCCGCCGTAATAAACAAGGCCACCGTGCTGGATCATGAAAATCTCCGAGAGCGGCTGGTTGGCGAATTCGTCCTTCCAATACGTCGTCACATAGACAACACGCGCCCCGAGAATCGCGCCGACCATCAGCCAGAGCACCATGTCGGCGATGCGTTCGCCGGGGATATTGGCGCGCCGGGCGCGGAGGCTGGCCGTCCAAAGGCCGGCCAGAAACGCCGCGGCAATCATGATGCCGTACCAGTGAATGGTCAGCGGCCCAAGGTGAAACGCTATCGGATGCACAAGGAAAGATTAAAGCGGAAGGGCGCGAATGGAAAATTGAAATTCGCGCCGGGTCAATTTGGATTGGTCGCCGGCGCCGAATCAAAACCCGGTGGCAACGGTGGCGCCGGCGGGGGCGCGACAAAGTTCGGGGGCAGGGGCGGCCATTCCGGCACATTCACGACGAGATCGCGCCAGGCCTGACGATCCGCGGGCGACATTTGAGACCAGCGTTCGGCGTTCTTCAGAAACTCCTGCTTTTCGGACGCACTCAAGCCGGCAAACCTGGCGAAGGCATGAATGCATTCATCCCGCTGGCCGGGCGGCAATTCGTCAAAGGATTGCAGGGCCTTCTGCATTTGCTGCCGTTCCGCGTCCGACAACGTGTTGAGCGCCGCCTCTTTCTCATCCGGCGTGAGGGCAAAGAATTGGTCCACACTTGCGGCGATTCGTTTCCGTTGCAGTTCGGTCATCGCGGTCCAACGCGCCAGTTCGGATTCCGGTGGCGCAATCCGCTGCAGCGTCACGTAATTACTCACCTCCACGTGCGCAAAATAACGCAAGGCCTGTTCGTTTTCCAAAAATTCCTGCTTCAACTGCGGCGGCAAAATGCGCCATTGATCCAGGCGGGATGTGACCAAATCACGAAGATCGGAAGGGACCAGCGCCAGCTGGGTGGCACGATTGCTGGGCGAACCGCGCATCAGAGGAATCAAATACCAGCGCAACTCGGTTGCGCGCAATCGCAACTCGCGTTCATTGGGGTCGAGCGCCTCGTATTCATTGACCTTGGCCAGAATGCCCTCGCGGATTTGCGGCGGGCGATTGGTTAAAAAGGATTCGCGTTCGTCTGGCGTCATGGCCAGCAACCGACGGAACAAAGCCACCGGCGACCGCGGGCGCGGCAACGTCGGTGAACCACTGGCCGGGGTTGAAAGCAATTTCACGGGTGCCGGAACGCTGGGGACCGTTCCGGCGAAAATTTGGAAAAGCATCCACTGCCCGGCAACGCAAAACACCAGCCACCAGGGCGTCTGCCACGAACGGTTCATTGCAGGAGCGCGAGCAATTTTTCATCGGCGGGCGGCTGGCTCATACGCTGGATGGCATTGAAATTTTTCAATGCCTCAAGACTGGGCAATGGCTGCGCCTCAGCCATGAGCGCGACGTTTTTGGCGAGCCGGGCGCGCTGATTGAATTCGTGCCGCTGATAAGCCAGACCGGCGAGGCCAACCACGGCTACTCCGACCGCCAGCCGGGGCACCAGTACCCGCCAACTCCAGTGCCAAAACATTGGCCGGGGACGCGTCTCTTCGCGCTCGATGGCCTGGAGGAC
>JANWKE010000039.1 GCA_025451535.1 Verrucomicrobiia bacterium | reverse complement strand
TTTTTGACCAGCACCGTGGCAGCCTCTTTTTTGGACGAAAATTCCGGGCCGGCGCCGGCGTAAAACTCATAGGCATCGGGATCCTCAACTTTCCCCGGGCGCACCCGGGCCAGGGCGACACCCTGCTTTCTTTTAAATTCCTTGACCCCGAAAAGATAAAGCCAGCCGTCCGCCTCCATGACTTGGGTGGGCTCGACCGGAAAGCGCCAGTTCCCGTGCGGGCGCAAACGGTCGTAGCGTCCGAGGGGCACCCGGGAGCGGGCGAGACCCGAACCCGCGCCGCGGAAATCCCACGAACCATTCCCGAAAACCTCGATCAACGAATAGAACAGGTAGCATTGACCGTTCACGTGGATGCCGCCCAGCGGCCAGAGCCGGTAACGCTCGGTCGGCCGTTCCGCCGGCAGGAAGTCCAGGGCCGAAACGCCACCGTTGCTGGACACCAGAAAATTGAACGCGGGTGGATAACGGGTGGCGTCATCCGCGAGAAAAGCGATGGCCGGGGCAAACGCGCCCCCGGCAAAATGCGGAGTGTCATCGGCGGACCGGGAACCTTTGAACGTGTCGCCAAAGGCCCAGATCGCCCCGCCGGGGACTACGAAAGACTCCCCGCCATCCTGGGAAACAATCGATGCCCGGGCGTACGCCTCGCCCCAAAGCGAGCCGAGGAAATGGGTGTGGACAATATCGAAGGTACCGTCCTTCGGCTGCTTCGCAGTTGGGGCGGTCGAACAACCCGAAAGGATGGCGGTCATGCCCAGTGCGATGAATAGCGGTTTCACGGTGGATACGAAGGCTAAACCCGCAAGGCCAAAGACGAAAGGCTTAAACGGCTGGTCCCTTTGGTAACCGCAAAGATCGCAAAGTGCGGGGGAAAATACATTGAGCTCTGTGCGGGTCCCGGGCTTCAGCCTTTCCTTCCTTTTCCGGATGCTTTCGTCTGCAGGCCGGCTTTGGCAAGCTGGGGTGGCGATGTACCGGGTACTCTTCCATCTGGATATGGACGCATTTTATGCGTCGGTGGAGCAGCGCGATGCTCCGGCCTTGCGCGGCCAGCCGGTGATTGTCGGCGCCCCGCCCACGCAACGGGGCGTGGTGTGCGCCGCCAGTTACGAGGCCCGAAAATTCGGGGTGCGTTCCGCCATGCCCAGCGCGACCGCCGGCCGGCTTTGTCCCCACGGCGTGTTTGTCCGGCCGCGGATGGAGTATTACCGGCAGGAATCCCGCGAAATCATGCGCCTCGTCGTCGACACGGGGGCGGTGATCGAACAGATGTCCATTGACGAAGCCTACGCCGACGTTTCGGCGCTCTGTCAGCGTGCCGACCCGGATGCCTCGCTGCGGGAAGCGGTGCCCGTCGCGCGCGCCTTGAAACAACGCATCCGGTCCGAGCGCGAATTGTCCGCCACCATCGGCATCGCCTCGAACAAACTCCTCGCCAAAATCGCCAGCGACCATCAAAAACCCGACGGGCTGACGGTCATTTGCGACCGCGACCGGGTGCAATTCCTGCGGCCCCTCGAGGTCCGGGCGCTATTTGGCGTGGGCAAGGTGACCGAACAAATCCTCCGCCAGTCCGGCATCCGCACCGTGGGGGATTTGCAGGATTATCCCGGTGATTTGCGGGCCCTGGTCGGCTCATTTGGCGTCCGGCTGAAGCAGTTCGCCTTTGGCGAGGACGACCGTCCGTTGGAACTTGGCGACGAAATCAAAAGCATCAGCGGTGAAGAGACCTTTCTGCAGGACACGGAGGATCGCAAGGTGCTGCGGGCTTGTCTGAAAGAACAGGCCGCTGACATTTCAACCCGGCTCAAGCGCCGGCGTCTGGGCGCGCACACGGTCCAGGTGAAGGTGCGGTACAGCGATTTCAAGACGCTCACCCGCCAGATTTCGGTGGAAGAACCGCTCACCGAAGCCGGGGACATTTACCGGCTGGGCTGTGTCCTTTTGGCCCGGGAGAAGCTGGTTTCCCGTCCTCTGCGGTTGTTGGGTCTCGGAGTCAGCAATCTGCGCGAACCGGGCCGGCAGCAACTCCCGCTCTTTTGAAACGGGAAAAGAAACCGATTATTCAAACGCAGAGGAACGCGGATTTGATGGCCGCAAAAAGGCACCCGTCCTTCGTAGCAGTACTACGGAGGGTGGACAAAAATCGCAAAATCTTTTACGGGTGCAAACGGAGGAAACGAAGAAAACCCGCGTCACACCGGGATAGCCCGGCGCAATCTCATCCCGACCTCGCAGGCACGGGAGATTGTCAGAGAATTCTTCGAGACGGGCCGCCGTTCAACGAGTGTCAAATGGCAGCAGTTGCCATGAGGTGCTGCGGCGTATCGGGGTCTTGAATCAAGGCAGCTGTTGTTGTGTCACTTGAAACCCTGTCAGCGTTTTCGATCTTTGATGTCATCTTCGTAGGGCACGTCGTTCGCCTCGGCCCAGTCGATCACGAACGCCTTCATGGCCTCGTCACGGTATCCGAACCATTGGTCTTGAATCCTCAGCCGGTAAAGCGTGTCCTTGAAATGGTGGAAAGCGCCGTGGCCCTTGATCGCCCGCCAAAGCTGTTCCGCGGCTTTCGCGTCGGGCAATGCCCCGACGAATCGCTCCATGTGACGGTATTCGTTGAACTCAAACTTGCCCGGCGGATCGATGAAGCGGTCGCCGCTGTGGTTCACAATCGCCTGCGCCGTTTCGACTTCCTCCTTCTGCCAGTCCGGCACGCTCGTCAACGCTTCGTCGTCGCCCTCTTCCACGGCGCTCAGGATATCGTCCGCCACGCTGACGATCCGGCCGGTGTGCCGGTCAAAATAGGTGCGCCGATCCACGGACTCGAACTCGAGCGCGTCCATCAACTCGCTCAGTTTGGCGAGTGGGTTCATACAGCGACTCTAATCCCGCCCGGGACGACACGCAATCGCCCGCACTTCAAACCGTGAACCGATCATTTAACCTGACAGCCGCAAAAAAACGCAAAAGGCGCAAAAGCTTTCATAGAAAATAAACAACTTCGTTCCTTTCGTTGGCTTCTGGTCAAAGCCTTTTTCGGCAGTTCTACAGGATAATCGGAGAGAACAGAGAGTGCGGGCCAAGGCAGGGTCATCGCGCCGCAATGACCGGACGGCGCAGCGCGCCGTCCCTATCCCAAGCCTGGTTTCCGTTGACTCTGTTTGCGCCGGTTCGAAATCTGTTGAGTCTAATCCACGTGAATCATGGCTTTCATGACGCCGTCGCGATAATGGGTCACCAGATCGAAGGCTTGCCGGGTTTCTTCGAGCGGGAAATGATGGGTCACCATCGCGTCCAGGTTGATTTTTTTGGCTTCGAGAAAATCAATCGCCTTTTGCGTGCAATGCGCCTGCCGGCGGATGTTAAGGACGGTGATCTCCTTTCGCCGCAATTCATGGATGGGGAAGGGGACCTCGTCCACTTCGGGAATGCCCACAATAGCGAAGGTCCCACCCGGTTTCAATAATCGCACAGCCTGGCCGTAGGCCGCCGGGTCGCCGCTGCATTCGTAAACAACATCCATCAACAACGGCTCAAGGTCCGAGATTTCCTTCACCACGTCCGCCCGGTCCGGATGGCCACAGTATTTGGGTTTTAGTTTTTGCGAGAATTTCAAACGTCCCGGGATTTTGTCCGTGATGAAAACCTCGCCCACGTGGTTGGCTCGCAAGACATGAAAGACCGACATCCCGATGGGACCGGCGCCGAGAATCGCGACGTTGGCCCTGGCCGGCAGCCTGCCCCGTTCCACTGCGTAAACGGCGATGGCCAGCGGTTCGCACAAAACCGCCTGCTCGAACGTCGTCCGGTCTCTGATCGGGAAACAACAAGTTTCGGGTAACACGAGGTATTCACACAACGCGCCGGTCAATTGGCCCGGACATCCCAGGAAAAGCAGTTCGCGACAGGTATTTTCGCGCCCGGCCCGGCATTGATCGCAATGGCCGCAAGACACTGCCGGGTCAATCGCAATGCGCTGGCCTGGTTTTACCCGGGTCACTTTGGCCCCGACCTGTTCCACGATGCCGGCGGCTTCGTGCCCGACGGTGAACGGAAATTGGATAATCTGCGAGCCAATCCGGCCGGTGGTGTAGTAATGAATGTCGGAGCCGCAGACCCCCACCAGCTTGACGCGGATCAGGACATCGGTGTCCCTGGCCAGTTTTGGTTCCGGGACCTGTCGCGTTTCGAATTTCCTGATTCCGGTAAGTAAAGCGGCTTTCACGTGTTCAATCCATAGCTACACGAAGGCGGCGCGATTGTCATGGCAGAATGCTTTCACCGCTCCTTAAACCGCGAAAACCCTGGACCACGGAAATTTTTTACCGAAACAAAGGGAGGAAACGAAGAAAAGACACCGATCATCCAACTTGATGGCCGCAAAAAGGCACAAAAGTCACAGAAATTTTTACAGGAGCAAACGGAGGAAATGAAGATTTGTCTCAAACTGCGAAATACACGACATACACAAAACTGTTTTTCCAACCTGCTCGCGACCGGCTCGCGATTCATCGGAGTCGTAAATCATAAATGAGAACGGTTCTCTGCGTTCTCTGCGGTTAAATGACGGCCTTTTAGTGGTACGCAGGCGACGGCTGGGAGTAACGCAGAAGAAAATCGCGTTCGAACTGCTTGCGTTCGCGTCGCAGCATTTCCGCATTGATACGTTCGGCGGCTTCGATGCTCTCCGGCGGAGAAGGATTTACTGATTTTACTGAGATAGATGGCCACACAACGGTGGTGCTTGGGGTGGCTTCGTACCACACCGCAGGCGGAGGAGAAAGCTTTGCCGGCTCAGGAAGGGCGACCAGCAACAACAGGGCGAGCAATGAGCCCGTCGCCAAGGCGGTCAGCAGGAGAAACAGCCAGTGCAGTTGCAGTTTCACAACCAATAGACACCGGAGGAGAAACCGGTGTTCAGGGGTGTCCCTTGGTTCCGAGCCGATACTTAGTGTGCAGGGTTCGGACCCAGGTGGCAGTCTCGGCTTGCAGGCGCTTCAACTTGTCCGAGCCGGCGTCGTCCACGTGTTTCGAGGGCCTCTCGATGTAATGCCATGCCGCACGGGAGAATTTCCAGTCCTGGAGTGAATCGTAAGCGGCGAACTGATACGCCATCACGATCAGCCAGAACATGAACTGGTAACTGCCTTTGGAACATTTGTGGCGCAATCGCCGCTGCGCCAGATATGCCCCCGGCCAGCCACCCAGCAATTCAACCAGATGCAACGCCTTCTCGGAAATCCGCCACTCACCCGTCTGTGCCCGCCGCTTGTCGCGAGCGTATAGCCAGTAGGTGAATGTGTTTATGACCAGGCCATAAGCCCCAATCCATCGAAAATCCAACTGCCGCCGATAAAGGGCCATGCCGGGCAATACCAAAAGGCCGGCCAGAACCAGCAGGCTCACCACGACCGTTCGCGCGCTGTCCTTGGCGTGACCGGGATTGGCAGGTTTAGGGTTCATCTTCGTGTCGCGCTGAAATCAGCTGCAAGCGGACTGGTTGTGTCGTAGTGAAACGAAGACGGATCACGCTAAAGGCGGTAGGTGACCGCGCCCTTCTCGCCGATGGCGAGGTGACCGGCCCGGCGGAGCTTTTCGACCACGTTCAAGGCCTCGGCCTCGGTGATTTTATGACCCAGGCACGCGACCACAAAACTGACGAGTTTCTTCCGGTACTTCGGGCGGGTGGAAGAAGGCATGCGCAAATGCTCCAGTACCTTGGTCGTCCGTTCGTCCAGGATTGAAGGTTGAATCTTGGACCTGGATTGGGCCTTCAACTTTGGGGCCGCGGCTGGCGGGTTTGGAGTCGGCAGTTTGGCCGGAGCTGCGAAGTCGAGAGTGTCGAAACTGTCATGCCGGCGAGCGCGGATGTGCTTGGTCTGCAGGTGCGCGATGAGCGGGTCGTAACCCTTGTCCTTGGACACGATGTGAAAGGAGCCGGTGGGATCAGCAACCACGGCGCGACCAACATAGTAAGCGAGGGCAAAGTCGAGGGCGTTTCTGCCGGAGGAAGTGAGGCGCACCATTTTCGCTGAGTCGGGGTGCTTCAGAAGCTGCTCGACCAGGGGCACCTCGAGTTTCGACTGGCGCGGGCCGACCAGCAACGTGAATTTAACGGCCTTGTTGCCGATGACTGCGGGGTCAACTTCATGGACGTTCTCGAAATCAACGAAGATATGGTTTATCGGGGAGGGAAGAGTATTTGCGGCTTTCATGGCTTGGGCATGTAACACGAATTTTCTTTGGCCCTCAACGCTCAACTTCGCGAGGCGCGTTGAGATTTTCACGGAAGCAATCGGAGGAAACGAATAAAAGACGCCACTCATGTAATCACAGATGAACGCGGATTTAACAGCCGCCAAAAGGCACCCGTCCTCCGTAGCAGTACTGCGGAGGGTGGACAAAAGTCACAAAATCTGTCCTCCCGAATCGTAAGTCGTGAATGAGAGCGGTTCTTTGCGGTTAAACGACGGCCTTTCCCGCAGTTTGAAATGAAGCGTTGCAACCTTGATTTGAACCTTCAACATTCAACCATCCAGGCACTGTCCTCCGTCCTCTGTTTTCATGGCTCCAACCCGGGGTTTAACGCGTTGAAATTTTACACCACGCCCGGTTCACCTCGTTTTTCCGGTGAACGTTCCCCGGAGGGCGGCCGTTGTTATCCGCCGGCGAGTGACGATTTGATGAAAGGTTTCCTGGCGCCGCGTCGGGCAAAGTGGAGCCGGCTCAAGGCTTCCCGCAATTCGCGCACGCGCGGCGGTTTGCTGATGATGCCGTCAACCTGTGCGGGAAGGTCGCCATCTTCCTTCATGAACGCTCCCCAGCCGGTGAGCATGATGACCGGTGTGGTCGGCGATTCCTGTTTGAGCGCCCGGGCGACCTGCCGCCCGTCGAGATAAGGCATTCCCAGATCGGTGATGACGACATCAAACGGGCGGCCGCGTTCGCGGGCAATCCGGAAATCGTCCAGGCCGGATTGGCCATTGTCGCTGACTTCGACTTCATGGCCGTCGCGTTCGAGAATTTGCTTGATGAGTTCGCGCAGCAACGGTTCGTCATCAATGCAGAGAATTTGCAGCGGTTCGATGGCCACATTCTTTTCTTCCGCTTCACGGTCCTGGTCCGGTTTGGTGCGCACGGGAAAGAACAGGCGGAACGTTGTGCCCTGGCCGGGCTCGCTTTGGATTTCAATGTTACCCTGGTGGCGTTCGATAACACCATAGACCATCGCCAGACCCAGGCCGGTGCCGCGCTTGCCTTTGGTCGAGAAGAACGGTTCGAGGCACCGCTTGCGGGTTTCCTCATTCATGCCGATGCCGGTGTCGCTGACTTCCACGACCGCCTGGGTTGGATACTCGTCCTCATTTTCATTGCCCAGCACCCGCGTCCGGAGCGTGATTTTGCCGCCGTCCGGCATTGCGTCCACCGCATTCAAAACCAGGTTCGTGAGCGCCTCACGGATTTCACTTTCGATGCCTGCCAGTTTCGGCAGATCCGGCGCGAGATCCGTCTGCACTTCAATCGTGACGCCCTTCGATTGCGGGATATCCCGCCAGCGTGGGCGCGTCATGTCCACGACCTGCTCGGCGAGTGTGTTAAAATTGAGCGGCTGCAACGGTTCGTTTTCCTCACGCACGCGGTAAAATTCCCGCAACCGCGCGACAATGTGCGCGATATCGTCGCCCGCCGTGCGGATGTATTTCAAATATTTTTTACCCTCGACGTTCAAACCGTATTCACCGTTGAGGATCATTTCGGAAAACCCGACCACGGGCGAGAGGGCGTTGTTGACATCATGCGCGATACCGCTGGCCATCTGGCCCAGGGCCTTCAGTCGTTCCTGCTGCAAAACCGTGGCCTGCGTCTGGCGCAATTCGTTGTAGGCCTTTTCCAGGTTTTTATGCAGGCGCTCCTGGTGCGCCGCCAGCGCGACATGCTCGCTTAACATGCGGAGAAATTCGCAATCCCCGCTGTTGAACCCATTGGCTTTGAGCCGTGCGGAAACCAGCACGCCAAAAAATGTTTCCTCCACCATCAGGGGCACGGCCACGGCGGAGCGCCAGCCGGTCTCGGCCAGTTTTTTCAGGAACGGCGCCGCCTCGGTGAGCGTGTCGGCGAAATACACGGTCTGCCGCTGTTCACACAGGGCAAAACCGGTTTCTTTGAAGGACAGCAGGCCGCCTTCGTGCAAATCGAAAACCGCGGCCAGCAGGGGGTCTTTTATCCCGAGTGCCGCCACATTCAGGTTTTGTGTCCGAACGTCAAACAGAGCCACCAGACCCAGATCAAGCCCCATGTGGTCTTCGAGCTGGCGTAACATCACATGAAAGATGCTGTCGGTGTCCTGCCGCTCGGAAATGGCCTGGGTGACCTGGTTGAGCAGGCTGATGCGGACAAATTGCCGTCGCAGCTCCGACCCGGTGCGCTGGTGCTCGGTGATTTCGGCGCGTAAATCCTTGGTGCGTTCCGCGACGCGGATTTCCAGTTTATCGTGCGCCTGCTGCAATTCCGAATCGCGCCGCTGAATCTGTCCGAGCATTTCGTTGAAACGGTCGGTGAGTTGTCCCAGTTCGTCGCCGCCGTGTTTGACCGCCCGCAGGGAATAATTTTTTTCGCCGGACACGGACCGGGCGGTTTCGGCCAGGTGAAAGATGGGGCGGGAGATGACGCGCTGGAGGAACGCGGAAAGAAACAAGGTCGCGGCCAGCGAGGCGAGCATGAAAAGCAAAATGATCGCGGCATAACGCTCAAACCGTTCGTTGATGGCCAGCAGATCGGATTTCAAATACACCGTGCCGACGAAATCGCCATCCAATCGAATTTCATGAAAAAGCACCAGCGCGTTGCGGTCAAAGCGCGCGATTTCCCGATCCGGATGGTCGGGAAACGTAATCGCCGGGCCCGCGGGGCCGGAATAAGACGCGAGCAAGTGTCCCTCCCGGTCGTAAAGCGCCGCGGCGACGACATGTTTTTTGGCGCTCAACGCGGCCAGGATTTCTTTCGCCGCACTCTTGTCTCCGTAAGTCAATGCCGCCGTGCTTTGGTTGCCGATGATTTCCGCCAGCGTCGAAAGATCATCGGTCATGGTCTTCCGGAAGGTGGCCAGGTCATACGTCACAAACCCGGCGGACACGAGCAGCAGGGCGACCGTGCTGGCGATCATGATGATGGCCGTCAGCTTGCGCTTGATCGAAATGTCCTGAAATTTGGGCACAATTGTCGTCTTTTAATGCGAAGTATCAGCTGTCCTGCTTGATACTTCCGGCCCAAATTGAAGCGATTTCTATTCCGCGGGAGGCTCAAGGAGGATGCACGGCCAGGCTCAATAACTTGGAGCTGATGGTCAACCCCGCCTGTTTGGCGGCGGCATTGTTGATTTCAAAATGAACTTCGTCGTCTTCAATAACAAAATTAATCATGCCGCCGGCCTCGATAAAGTGATCTGTTTCACTCACCGTTAAAACGCGGGCGCCCAGCAGACCTTTCAGAATGCCCGGCAACCGCTTTTTTTCCGATGGACTGATGAACAAGACCTGGCAATGGGTGGCCTCCTTGACCGAATGAAACTCCTGGAACTGGAAAGGGTGATCGTTTAACGCCTTATGGCGGAGGGTCCGCTCCAGGCTGTCGCCAAAAACATTTTTTCCCAGCACGCCGATGATAATGGGCGACCGGGGGCCGGGAAAGGCCTGGGGGGGCCATTCGACAAATCTGGCGAAGTTATACAGGAAGGCCGCCTTGATCTGGTATTCGGACGGAGCCGGGTTTTGGGCAACGCCGGCGAACCCGGTGACGGAAATCAGGTGGAAAATCAAAATAAATCGCTTCAACCGGCCGCCCGGTTCCGGGAACGGTTTTCGGCCGGGGGTGGCAAGCGCTATTTCTCCGGGCCGCGTGAGCGGGACCCGGTTCGAGACACGGCGTAAAAGGCAGTCGTTTTTTTTCTGTTTGCCGGTCACACAAGATCGCTTTTTATAACGGTGCATTTGCCGGAAATTGTCAAGTTCTCCGGCTGTTTCAAAATGGTACAATGCGGGCCGTTTTCTCCATATCTGCCTGCGGTGAGCGGGAAGCAGACCACATTTATCAGGGCAACATGGCAACAATCGTGCTGGATTGAGGTCGCCAGCGGTACTGGCGTTGGACCCGATGAAATTGCCGGCGACCCCGTAAAAGCACTTGATCCAGAGCATGAACAAAAGAAGCCCTCTTTTGCCAATCCTGCCCGCTCACCTGCTTTGGTTCCGGCATTTTGTGTGTGCGTTGTTGTTTCTCGCCGTCAGTGCCCGCGCGGACGATGGCACGAACCCGGCGCCGGATTTGGCCGGGCCGCCGCCGGCCGCCGCCGCCAGCGCCACCAACCCCTCAAACCCGGCGCCGGATTTGACCGAGTTGTCGCTGGAACAACTGATGCAGCTCAAGGTGCCGGAGGGTTACAGCGCTTCCAAGTTTGAACAAAAAGCCACCGAAGCACCCTCGTCCGTCACCGTCATCACTTCGGATGAAATCAAGCGTTACGGCTACCGGACGCTGGGCGACGTCCTGGCCAGCGTGCAGGGTTTTTATGTCAGCTACGACCGCAACTATGATTTTCTGGGCGCGCGCGGTGTCAACCTCGGCGATTTCAACAGCCGCATTCTGCTGCTCATCAATGGACATCGCATCAACAATGACCTGAACGACGGCGCGTACATTGACACGGCATTTCTTCTGGATGTGGATTTGATCGACCGCGTGGAAATCATCCGCGGTCCCGGCTCGGTGCTTTATGGCAACAACGCATTCTTTGGCGTCATCAACGTCATCACCCGCGACGGAAAACAAATCAACGGCGTGGAAGAATCGGGCATGTACGGCAGTTACGACGCCTATTCGGGACGCGTGACCCTTGGCGAGCAACTTACCAACGGCCTGCAATTTTTGCTCTCCGGCACGCTGTACCACGATGATGGACAGGAGAATCTTTATTACCCGCAGTTCAATACGCCGTCGCTGAACGTCAACAACGGCACCGCGCACAACATGGACAGCGACGGCTTTGGCAGTTTTTTTGGCTCGGTCAATTACCAGGATTTCACCGTGGAAGGCGGCTACATCGACCGCCAGAAAACAAATCCCACGGGGCAGTACTCGGAGTCGGCCCCGCCCGGTGTGAATTTGACGACGTTTGATGATCCGCGCTTGCGGACAGTGGATGACCGGAGTTATGCGACGCTAAAATACGCGCACAAATTCTCCGACACGCTGGATGTGTCCGGCGACGTTTATTATGACCGGAATGACTTCCAGATCGGGATTCCCTTGTCCGGGCAGCTCGGGGGAACGCCGACGAATTTCTTTTATGTGGACCAGCAGAGCGGGCAATGGGCCGGCGGCGAGGTCCAGGTCAATAAAACCATCTTCGGCCGGCATATCATCACCGTGGGCGCAGAGTATCGCAACGACTTCAAGCAGGAAGACGAGGAAGTCGATCAAACCACGGGTATGCTCCAATACGACCGGCGGGGCCATCGCCAGAATTACGGGTTTTTTGCCCAGGGCGATTTCCTCATCCTGACCAATCTCCATCTCAATGCCGGCGTGCGGTATGATCAGTACGGCGATTTCGATTCCTCCGTGAGTCCGCGCGCTGCGCTGATTTACGATCCGTTCCAACAGTCCACGCTCAAGTTCATTTACGGCACGGCGTTTCGCGATCCGAACTTTTTGGAATTGAGCGATCCGAATTTTCAAAACATCCAGCCCGAAAAAATCACCTCCTACGAACTGGTCTATGAACAGGGGATCGGGCGACATTTGCGTTCTTCCATCTCGGGTTACTACAACCGTATGGATGACCTGATTGATTTCGAAAATGGGAACTTTGCGAATTTCAACGCCGACACCCTGGGCACCGAACTGGCGCTCGAAGGGAAATGGGAGAATGGAATCATCAGCCGGCTGAGTTACACCTTGCAGCACACGGAGAACCGGGACACCGGCGCCGGCCTGCCGGATTCGCCGATGCATTTGATCAAATTCAACGCCAGCGTGCCGCTGTGGAGGGACAAAATTTTTGCCGGGCTGGAGGTCCAGTATACGAGCAAAAGCCACACGCTTTATGAGGCCTTTCCCGCCACTCTGCCGGGACCCGACGCGCCCGGGTATGCCGTCGTGAATTTCACGTTGTTCAGCCGGAATCTCGTCAAAAACCTGGATCTCTCCGCCAGCGTCTATAATTTGCTGGATAAAACCTATTACAACCCGTCTTCCCGTTTTCACCTGCAAAATGCCATTCAGCAGGACGGCCGCACGTTCCGGGTAAAATTGACGTACCGATTCTAGATTTTAGGCACGATAATAGCTGTAAGTGTCTCAAATTATAGTATGAGTATGGCATGTATTCGCAGACTCATGGGGCGCCGTTGGCTGGCATTGACTGTAAGCCTGATATTTTCAGGCTTTTCAACGATGAACAGCTGCGGACAACTGCTCCCGCCCATTATTACAATTCCGCCCTTGGGTGAGACTGTCCAAAATGGAGGCACTGCTGTCTTTTCGACAACGGTCATCAGCCTGACCACCCCTTCATTTACATGGCTTTTTAATGGTAAACCGATTTCCGCGAGCGCCAATGTCACGGTTGTGAGCTTACCCCTGTTGGGAACCAGCACCTTAACGATCAGCAATGTCTCTTCGGCCAACGCCGGCAGCTATGCGGTGCGGGTCAACAACGGTTTGACCTCGACCAGCGGCGGCGCAACGTTGGTCGTTCTGAGCAACCCGGTTCCGGAGGTGGTGAATATCGTCTCGACCGGGACGGGGATGACCGCCGGCGGGTTCAAACTCCAACTGTCCGGGCCGGCCGGCTCCAATTACGTGATCCAGGCCTCGACCGACCTTAAAAATTGGGTCCCCATTTCCACCAATGCCGCTCCGACCGGAACCGTCACCTACACGGATGCGGCGGCGACAAATCTGGCGTTCCGGTATTATCGCGCAAAAATCCAATAAATTCGCGGGGCCGTTACCCGTTCCGTCAAATGTTTTTGGCTTGATTCCGTAAAATTTCTCGGGGCCGGCCGACGAGAGGTAGTGACGGGAGCACACCGGAGCGAAGGATTTTGCTCAAACTATGAGTCAGGTTTCCACTATTCGATTTTCAGGGTGCGGAAATAACATAATACCAGGAACCGACCCGTTTCCGTTTCGGGTGGGCTCGACTTTACAGGACGATGTGGCCATGTTTATCAAAGGTAACGTTTGGCGCCCACACGACTTCCCAATAATAGCCATCCGGATCGGAAAAATAGCCGCTGTGGCCGCCCCAGAATACATCCTGCGCCGGCTTTTCGATTTTACCGCCTGCCTTTTCGGCAAACGCCAACACCTCGGCGACTTCTTCCTTCTTCCTGACGTTGTGCCCGAGCGTAATGCCTGAGAATCCTTTCCCGGGTGCCACCTGCGGGCCCACGTCTTCCGCAAGCTTTTCCAACGGATACAGCGCCAGCCGTGTGCCGGCCGTAATAAAGACAGCGATCTCGTCGCTGTCTTTCGCGCTCGTTGGGAAACGCAATCCGTCGCGATAAAACCGGATGGACCGGGGAAGATCTGAAACTCCCAGCGTGATAGTGCTGATGCGTGGCTGCATCGCTTTCGCTTTCATGGTTCTCCTTTCTTCCACAGCTCCATAGTGGTGTCAAGCGATGGGAATTAAAGCGCCTTGACGTATAACACCAATCGTCCGGTCTCACAAAATCCAAGGGCGAGATGAGCCCGCTGCGAAACGAGATTATCCAGTTCCGCGTCCGACGCGAACTCGCGAATTCCCATTTCCCTTGCCCACGCTTCGGCGGCCTGCACCAACGCTGCGCCGACACCTCGGCGACGCATATCGCTGTCAACATACCAACCCTCCAAATAGGCCACCGGATTCGTCTCACATCCATCTGCCACCGACCTGGTTCCGACTTCTGCAAAGCCTGCCAGCCCTTCGCCGGCGGTTCGTGGCGCCACCAGCACAATTGCATCGGAGCGGGCAGCCCACGCACTCATTTCACGACGATGAGTTTCCGCACTCAAGTCGGGCCAAAGCGCACTCCTCATTCTGAGCCATTCAATATCATCACCCGGAATTCTGCGGCGCACGTTCATAAGGTCTAACATCCCAAAGCACAATCCGACTGGCAAGTGACCCTGCAAACTGGATAATCGGTGTTCAGGTTTTGGCAGTATCGTCCGGAAGCTTTTCCCCGCTGTGACCGCTGTCGCACCACGGAGGCCGAGGCCAAACTCCGAAACGCCGACGCATTTCCTCGCGCTGCTCCGGCGTCAGCGATTGCCAGCCTTCGGTCATCATGTGACGCCGCCACGGGGGGCCGAAGGGTCCGCCGCGTCGGCCCGGAAAGGTGCCGAACAGAATTCGGGCCAGCACCAAAAGCCCCAACGCCTGCCAATACGTGATCAGCTTTACACCGAGCACGTCGGTCAAAACATGATTCCACAGTTCATAAACAGCAAACGTCAGGATTGCCAGAACGGCGAGCACAATCAGCGGAATCAGGAAACGGAATTTGCGGCAGGATTGATCTTTCATAGGAATCGAGCGTTGATGGTTCATGTTAAAAATTCGTCGCGCAGCGCCTGGAGGCGCTGGCGCAGTTGCAGTACGGCATAGCGTTTGCGCGAAAGCAGGGTATTCAGGTTTTCGCCCGTCAGTTTGGCGATCTCCTGAAACGACAGCCCCTCAAGTTCGTGCCAGACGAAAACCTGCCGCTGTTCCGGCGGCAATTCGGCGAGCGCGTCGCGCAGTTGCTCCCAAAACATATTGCGCACATGCTCGCTTTCGGGGGTCGCATCATCGCGGCGGAGAAAATCGGCCAACTCAAATGCCTCATCGCCCGGTTCCATTTCATCCGCCAGGGCGTCCAAAGAGGTCAAGTGCGGTTTGCGATACTGGTCAATAATCCGGTTCCGTGCGACCGTGTAGAGCCACGCGCCGACATGCTCGATGGGTCCATCTTCTAGCGTGCGGACAAGTTGTTGCCATACTTCCTGCAGAATGTCGTCGGCGTCAGCGTGGCTCGCGACGCGGGTGCGGATAAACGCTTTCAGCCTTTGCCCGGCCTGGCGCACAATCCGACCAACGTGGCTGCTGCGTTCTTGGCTCATCAGATCATTAAGCTGCGTGACTCCATCCATTCTAACAAGTCAGACGGACCGGCGACGAAAATATTGTATGTCCCCGGTCCATCCGCAATCTCAAGGCGCAGCCGGCGTTGCGTCGCGCTGCGGCACCGATTTTAATGGGGCTCGCACTTCCACGGGGATGGCGTCTGGTCCAAGACATTGGAACGCAAGATTGGGACCCGCTTCTTGCAGGTCGAACTTGATGTCCACGCCGGCCTCTCTGATGCGGGAATAAATTTCGCGTACCTGTCGGGTGTCTTTCAGCACAAACCCGACATGGAAATCGGGCGGGTAAATCGGCGGAGGCCCATTGCGAAGATTGCTTACCCCGAAGCAGAAGCCGCCTTCGTCTTCAAGGATGGCGATTTGTTCACCCCGCTGATACATGCAGCGAAATCCAAAGTAAACCTCGAAGAATGCACGAGCCGCGTTGACGTTGGATACCTGAAGATCAACATGGTTGAGAATCATAATTGTTCTCCTTTCACAATGGCTGCCCGTCTGGCTGATGACATTTGCATTACTGCAACCAGCCCATCAGTTCAGACGGATGAGACATGAAAATATTACAGGATTGCGAAAAATATTTCGTGTCACGCAAACCAGCATCGTAACGATGAAGTGCTTGCTGTCATCAGCTTGAATTGCTTTGGCCAGCGACGACGGACAGGCTGGCATACCCGGAACCGGCCCGTTTCCATAAGAGCGACGTGCGGATTTCCTGCGATGATCGAAGTCAGCGGATTCGGCTTCCGTCGGCACAAATTGTGCTTATTGCGCATGTATGCCTAAAAAACTTCTCCGGAAATACAAACCTCGCCAGGTCCTCACTGCCGGCTGGGATGCCTTGCTAACCATCTACAGAATCAACGAATTAGGCGGTCGGGTCCTTGCCGCGACAAAGGTGCCCGGCCAGGATGGACGTTTAAAGCTTCTCGTCAACTGGTCTCAAGCATTCCTTAACTGAAAGTTTGGAGAGTGTTTGCTTACTCACGCTTTCCAGGAAGAATGGGTTCACACCTGCAACGCCGATAGAGCGCCGCTTAAGACCAATCAGTAACGTGCCACCAACGTTGCCGTTCCGGCCGTTCGCGCAGGGATTTTAATTGTTTCGGTTTCCGGGTCAAATTGCATCCAGGCCTTGCCGTTCAGTAGTACCGATTTTAGCTTCATTTCCCCGGGTGCGCGAAGACGGAAAATGGTGGCGGCCTGCAAACCGGAGATTGGAAAATCAATCTGTACGGCAATGGTGCCTGCTTTAATGTGCGAAACCACCGAGAATCCCACCCGGCCCCATTTCGTTGCTGCGCCAGACACCGCCGTAGTCTTGCCGTCTTCCAACCAGGTTCTGGGCACCGCTTTGCACAGCCAGAGTGTATTCGACTCGGGATCTTCGAACACCAGGAGCCAGCGGGTCATGAGTGCCACCACCAACTGGGAGGGAGTGCAGTAGGGTTCGGCCAGCTTGTCGATCAAGACATTGCGGGTCTCGGGAGCGGTCCAGGTGCCCCGCGTGTACTGGTGTGCCATATCGCTATACATCGTCAGTAATGCTTCGCGGATCATATCCATCTGAATCAGTCCGTAGCCAAAACCGTAGGTCAAGAATCCGGCCAGTTCGCCGGTTTTATAACCGTAGGCTGTCGGTACTCCGAGGATGACGTCATGATGGTTTGAACGGTACGCGACGATCATTCGGACCTGTTCCCTGGTCAGGCTGCCGGAGTACATCATTTCCATGTAGGCGCGGTAAGAACGATACTGCGGGTCAGTCGGGTCCCGGGGAACCACCACGTGAAAAGGTTCCTTCACCCCGGCGATGCAGGGCAGGATGGTTTCGCCGTCGATTGTGAGGAGCGACCGGGAAATGGCCGTGTCGATATCCTTCCGGAGCGCCGCGGCCTCCCGAACCAAACGTTGCCCCCAGGCAGTGAGTTCCGCATCGCCATTTTTCCGGCCGAGCGCTTCCCAAACCATCCCCAAATCCCGGAAACCGCGCGCCGCTTCCGTGCTGTTGGAGAAGTAGGGTTGCATGTAGCGGGATGGGGCGGGATCGAGGCAAGCGTCCGCTTCACTCCAGCCGGCAATCATGCCATAGGCGGGGTCGCTGGCCGGCAACGTCAAAGCTTTGCTGCGGAGTGCCAGCAGAAGTTTGGTGACTCCATCGATGCGGCTGCGTCGCTTGAGTAAAACTGCCGGGTCACCGCCAAGGTTCGCGTACTGGGCCACCACCGTGAGCATGCGCCCATACTGCCCGGTTTCCGGGCCGCGATACAGAATTGACCCGTCATCCCGGACAAACTCCCCGAAATAGTTGTCAATATAGCGTCCTGCCCTGTCCACCAGACCCCAATCGAGCATGGCCGCGGTTTCCACCGTAAAGGTATCCGGAAACCCATCGTGCTCGCTCCCCGCGTAATCCTTGTCGAAGGCGCCATATTTCGGGAAGTCGCCGACACGGGTCATAATCGCGCGGACCAGGCTGAAGCGGGCCATGTTGGCAACGCGCTCATCCGGAAGATCAATTTTCATGCTCTGCTTCAATATGCGGTCCCAGCCATTCTTTAGATCCGCAAGGTCCGTATAGAAAAGATTCGGATCGTAATCCAGGCGGGGAGGAAAAGGATGATAAGAATCGATGCAACGGGTCCACTTCAAGGTACCATTTTCAATCCGACTGACGCGATACCACACCGGCTGGATCCGGTTATTTCCATTGGAGATGCGCAGCGGCGCAAAGGCGATCATCTCCGTCCAATTTCCCGGACTTTCGGGATAAACGAAGCGAAGCACGGGCAAAAAGCCACCGACCAGCCCATCCCATACCTGGCCCTGGTCGCGAATCTGGTTGATGGGCGGATAGTAGACAGCCGGATCAAAATCCGGAGTCCGCCCTCCATAGAGGAACCCCACCTTATCGATGACGTCAGGTGTTCCGACAAAGCTATATGGATTCTTGATTTTGCGGATCGGCGGAAAAACGCGGGCGATCTCCTGGTAATCGGGATCCCCTCGTTCGGAGAGAATCTGATTGCCCAGGAGGTCTGGCGCGCTGTTCATAATCTCATCCAGAGTGTGCCCCAGGTAAAGACTTCCTGGATCAGTGGACGTGGGCTCGAGTGATTTCGGAAGGTCGATCTGCACCGCGCGAGTATCAACAAAGAGAAGGTGTCCGTCCTGGTGCGCGAAATCTTCCACGACCGCATACCTGGGGGAATCGGCGGATTTTCCGGGGACCAACCCGACAAAGGTCCAGGGACCCAGATGCTCACCCACTTGCAGAGTGGCCTTGTTTCCGCCGGCCACGAGTTCGATCTGGGAATTGGGCAGGAAGCGCGCGACCTTAACGTCAGGTGGGCGAGGGATATTCACCTCGGCTGCCTGAGCACAGAGGGCTGCGAATCCCAACCCAAACGCGAGCAAAAGCCTTGTTTGGTAGCTCATAGTAGTCCTTCTGGGAACGTTCAATGAATACGTTGCAACGTTTCGATCAATGGTTCATTTCTGTGCGCTAGATATATTTGGAATGATATTTTTGTCAATGGGGTAAGAGCGATTTTTGAATTCGCAATCGAGGTACCAAGGCGAACAGCGATGGAAAACACAATTCAATATTTGTGCAAGCACCGTTGCCGAAAGGCGTTGCAAGTTTGTTTCGCGTTCCTGCAAATTGAAATAAAGCGTCGCAACTCTGCAAAAGGCTTTTTTCGAAATGCTGCCACCGTGCTCTGCTTGCCGAGCCGTAGCCCTTGGGCGAAGGCTGGTCACGTGTCACATTCACCTTTCCGGCTGTTCAGAAAGGAGCAAATTTTTGTCAGCAGCGGAGTTCCGTAAAATTTCTCAGCGCCAGCTATCGCCTCCGCCTCGCTGTAGGTGTCGAAGGGCTTGCCAAGGTCATCCGCGAGCACGACCTCAACCAGTTGTTCGTTGCGTTCTCCGATGCTGCCGTTCCATGCTTACGCAAATACAGCGCCCGAATCTTGCGCGGTCCCCAATGCCGGTGCGCCTGCTTGAGGCGCACCATCTCGCAGACCACCCCTTCAGCCAGCTCATCGGCATGACTCAGTGGCCGCCGCGATTGCTCCGCCATCCCGGCCAAACCATATCGCAGCAGCCGCTCCCGCCACTTGTAGCCAGTCTTGGTGCTGATCCCATATTCCTGACACAACGCACGAAAGTTGTCCGTCTGCAACGCCTTCAATCCAAACTCCATTCGTTGTTCCATAGGTTCACTTTTTCTCCAGGGCATGCTTGAGTTTATCCACTCAAGCCCCTCAGCTTAAGTGTTACCTATGTTCTGCACCTAAGCTGCTACCTATGTTTTGAACCTGCACCAGACGGAAGCCGGAGGTCGGAAGCCAGAGGACGGATCCTCCTTCACCGAGGCTATGGAGGACAGGGGTACCCGTCTTCGTTACAAACTTCGACGCGGCAAGGAAGGGCGGGCGGGAACGGAGCGTTGACCGGGTTGGCCGGGTGGAGCATCCTGCGCCCGGTGGGCTGACGTTGGCAGGGCGGCCACGCGCTTCCGTTGTTGAGTAGATCACCCAAACACCTGTCAAAGGTACCAACAGAATGAGATCAAAACTTCCCGTGTTAACCAGGTCTTCAGCCCGTCGGCTGTGGATGATCATCATGACCACCGCATTGATTTCAGGCGGAAGCGCGCCGTTTGGCTGGAGCGGGCCGTCCGACCAAACCAACCAGGTCCGCCCACAGCCTTCCGCCCCGTGGCAGGACAATCAGGTGATCGAGCCCGAACAACTCGTTAAATCCCTGTCGGCGGCCAAGGGCGAGAAGCCGTTGGTGCTTTGCGTGGGATTTTCTGTCCTTTACCAGGGCGGTCACATCGTCGGGGCAAAATTCGCAGGGCCGGGAGCAAGACCTGAAGGCATTCAGGCCCTGAAGCGTGCCGTGCAGGGCCTGCCTCGGGATGCGCAAATCGTTGTGTACTGCGGATGCTGTCCCTGGCAGCGTTGTCCCAACGTCCGCCCGGCGTTCAGCACCCTGCAAGACCTGGGATTCACCAGCGTCAACGTGTTGTCCATCCCAACGAATTTTCGGGTAGACTGGATTGCCAAGGGGTACCCGATTGAGAAAGGGCCTGAGAAACCGTGAGGCGTGGGGCGAACACCGCAGTGCGGCGCGTGACTTCCGCGAACGCAACGAAACGCGCGGTGTTGTGCGTGGCTGCAATCGGGATCGCGTGGTTGACGGCTGGTTCCCCGGCGTGCGGCGCTGAAATTACCGGGAAAGATCCGGCGGGTTCGTTGAGCGAAGCGGCGCCGGATTTTGCCCTGACGAACCTGGCGGGCAGGATGGTGCGGCTGTCGGATTTTAAAGGCAAAATTGTCCTGCTGGATTTTTGGGCGACCTGGTGCGCGCCCTGCCAGGAGGAAATCCCCAATTTTGTCCAATTACAGAAGCAATACGCGGGCAGGGGTTTTACCATGCTGGGCATCGCTTTGGACGATGACGGCGCGGCGGTCGTGAAACCACTCGCGCAAAAACTCAGCGTCAATTATCCACTGGTGCTCGGAGACACGCAGGTCGCCGCCCGGTATGGCGGGCTCCAGGCGGTTCCGACGGCGTTTCTCATCGGACGCGACGGCAGGATTTTGGAGACCTTCATCGGCCCTCGCAGCAAATCCGAGTGGGAACAAACCATCCGGATGGCGTTGTCGCCGGCAGAGCCCGGGCAGAATTAACCCGCGTGCTTCGGCGTCAGTTGCAGTCTGAGAGGGAACATTCAACATTCAGCATTCAGCATTCAACGTTCAACTCCCAATGGAAGGCCGTCTTCATTTATGATTTACGATTTACGATTTACAAATTGCAGATTGCGGATTCCGATTAATCGGGACTTCACTGGCGTTTCCGCCGGCTGTGGCCGGTGCGTTTCAAAAATCTTAACACCGCGGCTTCGGTGGGCCGGAGCCGCCACGTCGTGGTCGCCCTCGCCTTCCCCTTCCATTCGTCCAGCTTCGGAATCAGCGTGCCGTCGAGATAGGCTTCGATGACCGCGGGGTGGACATAGGAGCGGCGACAGACGGCGGGTGTGTTGCCGAGGCTTTGCGCGGTGGTTTTGATGGCCGCCACCACGTTTTTGCGGGCTTCCGTCTCATTTTCAACCGGGCCCAGTCGCCGCAATTCGGCCGCGGCCGATAGCGTCCCGGCCCAGGTCCGGAAATCTTTGGCGGTAAAATCGCTTCCGGTCACCTCGCGCAAATAATCATTCACGTCCCCGGAGCCGACGTCGTGTTTCCCGCCCGCTTCGTCCACGTATTGAAACAGTTCCTGGCCGGGAAGGTCCTGGCACGCCCGGACGATCCGCGCGACGCGACGGTCTTCGACTTCCACGACGTGGTCCTTGCCGCTTTTGCCGCGGAATTGAAATTTAATCCTGGCGCCGCGCACGGTGGCGTGGCGGTTTTTCATCGTGGTCAGGCCGTACGATTTGTTGTCGCGGGCGTATTCCTCGTTGCCGACGCGGATGAGGCTGATTTCGAGCAGGCGCACGACGGTGGCGAGGATTTTTTCCCGGCAGAGGCCTTCGCGGGCGAGGTCGCGCTGGAGTTGCCGCCGGATGCCCGGCAGCGCGCGGGCAAAATCCGTCACCCGCTCATACTTGGTCTGGTCGCGGACTTCGCGCCAGCGCGGGTGATAGAGGTGTTGCTTGCGACCGCGTTCATCCCGCCCGGTCGCCTGCAAATGCCCGTGGTCCAGCGCACAAATCCAGACGTCGGTCCACGCCGGCGGGATGGCGAGCGATCGGATGCGCTTGAGGGTGTGCCGGTCGTGCAGGAGCCGGCCGGCGGGGGAGCGATAGCGGAAGCCCTGACCGCAGCGTTCGCGGCGGAGGCCGGGCCGCTCGTCGGTGACGTAGCGCAAGCCGACGACCCGGGCGGACCGGGCCGGGGACGGCGTGGTTATGGCGTTCGGATTTACGATACTACGATATACGATTTACGATTAATTCAACCGCAGAGAACGCAGAGAGCGCAAAGTTTTTTATCAATAATGTGACCCAGTTCTCTTGTCTCTGTGGTCTTTGCGCTCTTTGTGGTTAAAGAGTCGTTTCCTGCTTTTTTTGCTCCGTTTGCTCCTGTAAAAGTTTTTGCGCCTTCCGGCGGCTGTTAAATCAGCGTTTATTTGCGTAATCGGCGGTTCAGAGCAAGGCCCAAAACGGCACGGAATCCGCTGCATTAGTCAACATGAGCCTGAATCAATTGCTCAGTTTTTTGCCATTTGCCCGTCAGCCGGGTTCAGATTCTGAACACCGGGCGTCTGCGGGCCCATTTATGGTTTTCTTTTCAATCAATCTGCTGGCGGTGGTCTGGGGGTTGATGCTGCTGGTGAGCGTAGTGGCTCTGCTTGCCTTCGCCGTGCTCACATCCGATGTGGCCTTTTTCAACAGTAACGATGCGCGCGACGCAGAGATTCAGAGCATAAAGTCGGTCACTGACTCCGGCCTGCTTCAGCAGAAGGCCATCTATGACGTTTCACAAGGTTCGGCCAGCAGTATGACCGCGACCTACCTTTGTCATTTCGCTATTGATACCCTCTTGCTTATGATGATTGCGTCCATCGTCGGTCTGCTGCTGATTCTTTGGATAAAGCGACACCTGGGTACCGTCGGAGAGGAAGCTGACCTGGGGCCATCGCGACAGGCCATTGATCTGCTAAACCGGTTAAAGAGGACAGAAAGCGAAAGCGAAAGCTAAAGGCGGTTCTGATTTACGATTTACGATTTAAAGCCAGATTCTTTGCGGCCTTTGCGCAATTTGCGGTTAAATAGTCGTTCCCTCCGTTTTCTCCTGAAAAAGATTTTGCGCCTTTTTTCGGCCTGTCCCTGTCTTATCCGTGTCCCGCCGGGGTTCGATTGTGGAAATTTTCCGGAATCGGAATGAACCGGCACCGGGCTTGCTGCACGCAGGGCGAGTTGAGGTCGAGGAAGCCGAGAATGTTAGTGAAAATCCTGTTCATCGTCCTGATTCTGTCCACCAACGCGCTGGCGATGGATCGTTGGGCCGCGCTGGCGATGCTGGAGAGCGGCGACGAGGATGATACCGTCGGGCCGGCCGGCGAAGTTTCGCGCTATCAAATCCGCCCCGAACTATGGCCGAGCGGCAATCCGCAGGACCCCCACGTCGCGCTGGCCAACGCCCGGCAGATCATGACCCCGCGCATTGCCGCCTTTGAGCAATCGCATGGCCGGGCGCCAAATGATTTTGAATTTTACGTCCTCTGGAACGCGCCGGCGGAAATCAATCACCCGCGCCCGGCGGTGGCCGCCCGCGCCCAGCGGTTCGCCAACCTGGTGTGTGTGCATGAGTGAGCGGCGTAACGCTTTGCCACGCGGTATAACATCGAACAGCGAACATTGAACACCCAGCTCCGAAGGCTCAGTTCGGGACTCCGCCGGCCTTATCCGGAATGGTCAGCGTCAGGTTTACGGGCTGGCCGGCGGTTCGATTCAAGGCCGTTTCCGGGATCTCAATCCATTGGTTGAGGTTAACGACAAATTTGAACTCCCATTGCGGGCGTTGGTGAAAGTCTGCAAGCTGCTTGTGCAGTTCGTAGCGGTGGTCGGCCACCCGCTGCATTTGCCAGGCCGGCGCCGGGTGGATGGTGCCGTCACTTGCGTCCAGCCACCGGTTGAAATTACCCGCCACGTGCACCGGGGCATCGGCGGCAATGTCCACGCCAAACGCCGCCGGCTCGAACACAAACACCACTTCGCCCGCATCAACGCGATAGCCAAGCGCCGCAGCCGTGGGATTGCCCGGCGCCGGATTCGACGGGGCGCCGAGGGGATTGGCCGTATTGACGGCGTTGGTCCCGGCTGGCGCCGATTCGAAAATCATTCCGCGAAACACAAACAACGCCGCCACTGCCGCGCAAAGCAAGAAGACAAAGGTGGTTCCTGCGACCAAAGAACCTTTTGCCGGCGGGGCGGCCGGCCCCGGTGTCACCGGCGCAGCCGGAAAGCGACGTTTGCCCGCCGTCGTTCCCGTCAGGATGAATTTCGGGTCGTCGGTCGCGGGCGCCGGGGGCACGGTGATTTTCTGGAAACACGTCGGGCATTCCATCACCGACCCGCTGTGTGATGAATCGCACTTGATATGCTGGCCGCATACCGGGCAGGCATATTTGAATTCGCTCATGGCAGTCGGACAGACATTTCACACCCCCGCGCCGGGGTTTCGGCGGCGGCCGGAAGGCTGGGTTTACCCACACGACCATGGCCACGGAACAGGAGAATCCGCATGACCAGACAGTACGCCTCCGGCGGCCGGAAAGCCAGTGTCAGGAAGAAAGGCAGAAGTCGGAAGGCGGAGGACAGAGGACGGAGGGCTGAGTTCAGATGGCTGAGGGCGGAGGACCGAGGGTGAATTGTATGCCAGCAAGCCTGTCTCCGCCGTTCGCGTGCGCAACGGCGCGTTGTTGCAGGTCTTGACAGAAGTGCAACTTCGTGGTCTTATTTGGTTAAGGTGAACTTGATAAAGAACTTATTCGGTCATCACCGGCCTGAGAAAAGTCCGCCTTCGAACTTGGTCAAGTGGCCCGGCCAGTCGGGAGAGGAGTATGCCTACACGGTTTACCCGATTGACACGCAGTTCGAGATGGGGCCCGGCAATTTCATTTATGCCGGACAAGCCGCAGACGGGGGTTGGGTTCCAATCTACATCGCGCAAACCCGGAGTCTGGGCCAGCGATTGGAAGGGCACGTGACGGCGGCGGACGCCATTCAGAATGGCGCGACCCACATCCATGCCCATTATGACACCGTGGGCCAGGGTGCCCGATGCCATGAAGAACAGGACCTGGTGGTTCGCTGGAAGCCGGTGTGCAATGAGCCAACCGAAAGCTGACCCGGACCGCTGCTCGCCTGCGGACAGGGGCCTATCGCGTGACGCGCATTGAGTTCCTTGCGCAATTCGTGGTTAAATGATCGTTTCCTTTCTTTGTTTTACGAATTATATCACCGCAGAGAACGCCCGTCCTCCGTAGCAGTACTGCGGAGGGTGGACAGGGAACGCAGAGACACCCTGGGAGTTGGCAGGTAGCAGAAAGCAGACAGTAGATGGAAGATGGCGAAAGGCAGGGGTGGTACGTTTTAAATTTTCTTGATGTTTACCTGAAAACAACGGTAATTGAGAACCCATGGGTGAATCTGAAATTGATATCGCAATTAAGGCATTCGAGGAAGCGATAGAGCATACCGACCAGTCCGACTTGTATCGTTACGACTTACTGGTTGGGCTATTAGCGCTTTCTCGCTCCGTAAAAGAAATCCAGAAAAACCTTGTAGATGCCGGCATCACGAAAAAGGGTTAGGCTAACATTATATCTGAATCCCATTTATGATTTACGATTGATGATTTATTTCACCGCAGAGGAGAGAACCGTTCTCATTTGTGATTGATGATTTACGATTTGGGAGGACAGTTTTGTGACTTTTGCGGTTAAATCATCGGTGTCTTTTCTTCGTTTTCTCCGTTTTCTCCTGTAAAAGATTTTGCGACTTTTTGCGGTTATCAAATCCCGTTCACCTGCGGTTATTCTTTGCCACCGGGCTTTGCCATCGCACGCAGTGCCGATTCCAGTTGGCGAAGGTCCCGGGGAAATTCGGCGGTCCAGCTCAGGCGCCGGCCGGGCTGGTCCGGGTGTTCGAGCGTCAGCAGCTCCGCATGCAAGGCTTGACGCGGAAAATCCAAAGGCGGTCGAATGCGCTCCGGTCGGCGACAGGCCGGGTTGTACGTGCGATCACCGATTAAAGGTAATCCGGCATGGGCCGCCTGGACGCGGATTTGATGTTTCCGCCCGGTCTCCAATCGGAGCCGCAATTTGCTGACGAAGCCATTGCCGCCGGCGAGCGGGTACTCTGCGAGCACCTCGTAATGCGTGATGGCCTCGCGGGCTTCCGGACCGCGGTCCGCGCCTTGCGAATCTGAAAGCACCTGTTGGCGGAGTTCGTCCCGGCTCAATTCCAGCCATTGCCGCCAGGTGCCCGTGGCCTTGCCGGGACGCCCGGCCACAAACGCCACATACTCCCGCTGCATGGAGTGGGCCTTCAATTGCTCGATCAGGTGATGGCGGGACGTGGGATTCATGGCGATGCAAAAGACGCCGCTGGTATATTGGTCGAGGCGATGAACCGGCAACGGTTGCAGCCGGCGATAGGCGGTCGGCAGGGATTTTCCGGCGATGCTGCGTTCCTGGGCCTTCAATTTTCCCGACAGGAAATCGGCCAGGATGCTGAGCGCCGAGAGGTCTCAATTCGCCGCCGGCACGGAGATGAGGCCGGCTCCCTTGTTGACGATGCCGAGCGCGGAATCCAGGTGCAGCAAGGAAACGCGCGGATGAATCTGCCAGCCGGAACCGCAGTCGAGCGTGGCGGCCTGCCGGTCGCTCAACACCAGGGCAGCGCCCGGCTCCGGGAGGGTCTGATGCGGTTTGCGGATGACGACGCCGTTGACGCTGACCCGCCCGGCGACGATCCATTGTTTGGCGCGGCTCCGGGGTGTATCCGGATGCTTCAGCAGCAACCAATCCAGCAGCGGGCTGACCCCGGTTCTATTCGCGGCACGCAACGGTGCAACATAAACGCAGAAACCCAAAGTCCAAATACCAAAGTTAAAGGCTTGGAAGGTTGGAAGGCGGAAGGCCGCTCTTATTTACGAACTACGATTTACGACTCCGATGAATCGCGAGCCGGTCGCGAGCAGGTTTACGATTTTAAGGCGGGAGCGGGATTAAGATTACGATTAAGATTAAGATCGTGAGTCAGGATTAATCGTGAACATTCAACTCCGACTTGTGTCGCGAGCAGGCATTCAACTCCCAATGGGAAGGCCGTCTTCATTTATGATTTATGATTTACGATTGATGATTAAAAAAACAATTTTCGCGTATTTCGCGTATTTCGCGGTTTTGAGACAAACCTTTGTTTCCTCTGTTTGCTCCTGTCAAATGTTTGACTGCCTCGGATGACTGGCCGCGGCAGTACAATTGACGGACGGTCGTACGGTATTGGGACAACCTGCGAATGGTTTAAAACCGTTAGCGTCACATATCCCATAAATCCGTGTTGGCAAGGGATTAGCTCTTAGCGGGCTCGATGGACGCAATGATGTGGATGATTGTTATCGCAGCCGTGATTCTCGCGGTGGGTGGCGTGGTATACTTCGAAAAGGCGTTGCGTCGCAGCCCGTTTTCACAGATCTCCCCGTCAGCTCCCGGTCAACGGGATGTCAGCAGCGAAGCGGAACGCAAGGTGCAACCGGCGTCGGTCAATGCTCCGGCACCCGGTGAGGTTGCGCTGATTTCATCGGCCCTCCCGCGCTGCGAAACCGGGCAAAGTCAGAGTTAAAAGACGTTTCCAAATATCCACCACTAATCTGTTCTTAACACCCCGGAGTTCGCATCCCGGATTTTTTCAAGACGCACCCCAGCCGTACCCCCTTCATTCGTATTTTGTTGTACCCCCCACGCCTCACCTTATGAAAACAGCCTTCAACCAGACAGACCGCGTCCGCTGGGTTGCGTGTTCGGTGGGGATTTTGACGATAAGCGCATGCCTGAAAGTCTTCATCCTGCAATCGCAGGCCCAATCCTACGCGGCGCTGCTTCAATTCACGGCCGATACGAACATGCCGCCCCGGCCGGTTTCGGAGTGGCATGGCGACACCAATTCGGTCTATGCCGTATTGATCTGGAACAGCCGGCCGGAGGCGGGGACCAACGTGGAGCTGAAACTGGACATCGGGCACGAGGATGCGAGGAGCCTTTCCTTTATTCTTAATAAAGTGGGAACCGAACGGGCTGAATCAACCCTGGCGTCGGCCCGGGTGTTTACCGAGGATTTAATGTCATCCGCGAATCGCGACATTTCCGCCCGGAGAAGCTCTGTCGAGTCGGCCGACCATCACGTCGCAGCGGTTTTCAGGAATACGGCGAGGGATTCTCTCGGCGATTACGTGAAGGACAATTATCATCCCGGCGGCATCGTGGAAATTCTTCGGGAAACGCTTCTGGGTAATTCTTTTGACAAGCGGATTGTCTCTCCGTTTTCGCCGGCGGACGCGGGGAATCCCGGGACCGCCTATGCCAAAAAAGACGGCATTCACGTCGGCTTAAGAAATATCTGGAGTGACAACCCCCGGGGATTCATCACGTTCAGCGATAAGGCGGAAATTGATGTGACGCCGGATTACCCGTCGATTACCCTGCGCGATCCCCTGTACCTGGACTACAGTTACAACCGAAAAGCGCTGATCACCGCCCTGGCGGTGAATTATCCTGACTGGCAGGTGGACAAATGGTCCATCCCCAGTGTGGGCGCAACGGTCTCCTATGTTTACGACCACGAGAGTGTCAACCTGACGGCCGGCGCCGGCCAATGCAGTTTCGAATCAGGTCATGGTGGCGTCCAAAGCCGGTATGGGGAACAGGTCATGCTCTACGCGCAGTGCACGTTCTGAAGATGATTTATTTCACCGCAGAGAACGCAGAGACCCGTTCAATTTACGATTTAAGATTTACCATTTGGAAAGACAGTTTTCGCGTATTTCGGGTATTTCGCGGTTTCGAGACAAATCTCTGTTTTCTCCGTTTGCTCCTGTAAAAGATTTTGCACCTTTTTGCGGCTATTAAATCCGCGTTCATCCGCAGTTCACGGCGAAGTCCAAATTTACGCGGCGGCTCGGGGGGTCCTTGGACGGACCACTTCGGCGAGGAAGAGGAGTTTGTAAATGTCCGGCCTGCGGGCCTCCGCCGCATGACTGGCAATTTCCGCCGGGTCGGTGCTCGACCGCACCAGTTTGAAGTCCCCACAGCTTTGCCATTCGCCCATGCCCGACTTGACACACACCGGGATGGAACCCGTTTGCGCACAGAAGATGTCGGCCAGCTGGGTGACCTGCGGGCCTTTGCCGGCGAGCACCACCAGCGGCGCCTCCGGGTTGAGCTCCATCGTGAAGCAGCCCGCCACGACCCTGCCATCCCGATGTGGCAAATAAAATGGCGGCGAGCCATCGGCTCCGGTTTCATCCATGATCTCGCTCCAGGTGTAGCGACGTCCTTTGATCAGTGACATAGCGTCAGCGGGGTGGTGCGGCGGATGGTTTTGCGCGGGAACAGGGCGATACGGCCTGTCAAGAGGGTTGGCGTTTTACTGACGTTTCCCATATTAAACCACGCAAATGCGACGATACGTGTAAGGGCGAAAAGTCCGGTTGGACCACGCCCGGTTAAAAGGCATTCTTTGCGCCGCTATAGATCATCGTAAACCGTCCGGGATTTTAAGCAACTGGAAAACTGAACGAGCTCGTAGTTGGTAGTCGGTAGATGACGATCAGGAGTTGGTAGATCGCGTCAGTAGACAGGGGAAGACGGAGGACGGAAGGACAATTAAAGCATCGGCATGCAACCCGGCCCGGAACATTCAACTTCCAACAGGAAGTTCTCTGCAGCCTTTGCGCACTTTGTGATAAAATGGTCGTTCCCTTCGTTCCCTTCTATAAAAGATTTTGCGCCTTTTTGCGGCGATCCAATCCGTGTTCTTCCGCGTTTATCTGCGGCCAAGTGATGTCCAACCCGGTCCGGTTTGCCGCAGGACTGGCCACCGATTCTTATTGACAATTTTCCTTGACCTTATCATACTGTTGTCCTCATGAAGCTCAGAACTGGAACTACTGGGCAGTTGTTTTGGTTCATCGCCGGTTTGCTGGTTTTTGCGGCCGGGCAAAGCCAGGCGAACACCGTTGAGGTGGACTGGACTTCCAGCGGATTTTCCACGAGCCACATTACCATCAATGCCGGGGACGAGGTGGACATCGTCAATTTCGATTACTATTACGAGTTACAAGTCACCGGCGCCCCGCCGGAGGGTTTCTATTCCGACGTTCCACCCACGGACGGTTATAACGTCTATTATGTGCCTTATGTTTACTACAATCCGGGGACGTTCAGCTTCTCCGATGAGTTTGGCGATACGGTAACGGTCACCGTCAACCCGGTTCTACCCCTTTCCGTGGCCATCACCGCGCCCACCAACAATGAGGTCTTCGGTGCGCCGGCGACGTTCACCGTCACGGCCGTGCCTGGGGGCGGGGCGACGCCCTATGTGGAGATGGATTTCTACGTGGGGACCAATCTGTCGGGCATTGTTTACAGCGCGCCGTTTACCAATACGGTGAGCAATCTTCCGGTGGGAAACTATAACATCAGCGCCGTGGTCACCGACAACAACTTCAACACCGCCACCAACTCGATCAATGTTACCGTGGGTGCGCCGGCGGTGACCAACTACATTCTGCCGGTGGATTGTGCGGACATTTATTCCTCCGGCGCGGTGGACCGGGGCTTGTATCTCGACGCCGACGTAAACGATCATGGCGGATTGGAGTTTGCCGAATTTGATGTCAGCCACCAGACCTCGATTCTCCTGGAACTGAATCCGTATGGATTGCCCCTGTTCGGCCCGGTCGTGAGTGTGTACGGTTTTGATGGTGGGAACGGCACACTGATGAGTTCCAACTACAATTCCGGAACGCTCATCGGGATGTGGACGCTGCCGGCGGGGCTCGGCTATGGCCAGGTGGCGACGTTCGACATCACCGCTTTTGTCAAATCCACCAAAGGGCCCTATTTTGGCATTGTCCTGGCCGCCGGGGGCGATTTGTTCAGTTCCACGAGCATCAACTACGGCACGCCTCCCGAACTCTACGCGATCGGCGCCCGGCTGCCTCCGCCGCTCACGGCCACGCGGGCGGGCAATCAAATCATCCTCAGTTGGCCCGTCAACAATACGGCCGGATTTTCGCTCCAGAGCTCAGCCAGGGTTGGGCCCGGCGCGTCCTGGACCGGGGTGAGCCCGCTGCCGGTGCTGGTGGGGAGCCAATGGGTGGTGACCAATTCCATTTCCGGCTCCAGCCGGTTCTTCCGCTTAAGCAACCAATGACTAAGAGAGTTAGTAGATCCGTCTTCATTTCACTGCGACGCGACAAGTCGCAGTTGGTAGTTAGTGGATGGCAGAAGGCGGGGGAAATGCTGAAGGCTAAAGGTTGAAGGCTGAATCAGGGCGCAAAAAACTTTATCATTTAGACTTTAGAATTCAGCCTTTCCAATTCACGGACCTCCGTTTCCTCCGTTTTCTCCTGTAAAAGATTTTGCGCTGGTCGCGCGGACTGAAAAAGGCTGCCGTCGCGGGACGGCAGCCTGTGCGTAGCCGGATTTTTTTACCTACGATATCCGTCGTGGTCATGCCCATCGCGGTCGTGTCCGTCACGATTATGTCCATTCCGGTTGTAGCCGTCGTGATCGTGTCCGCGGTCGTAGTCAGCGGCGCGATAGTGCCATCCGCCGGAGACCCAGACCCGGCCGTTCGGGTAATACGACCAATAACCGGGGGCCCAGACGTAGCCCACACCCGGACAGGCCGATGGCGTTTGCACCACGGTCACGGGTGCGGGCGCGTAAACCACCGGCCGGGAAACGATGACCGGTGACGGGAACCCGATAGAGAAGCCGAAGCGGACTCCGGCGTTGGTCGACATGGCGGCCGCACTGAGCAGCGCGGCCAGGAGCATCATTTTCGTTTTCATATGTTTTTTTCGGGGCGTTATTGCCCACATCAACCCAGACGGCCAAGTAACTATTTAGTTACACCGGCCGGAGAATCGTATTTTGCCCTGAATCAAGCACTTGCAACAAACCCGTAACCGCCGCAGAAACCGGGTTTTGACATTTCCGGTTACCGCGCAAAAAGTGCGCACCGGAAGGGTGACAAGTGACGGTATTCATTCGGCCGCAAAGAGTGTAGAGAGGATAACCGGTCTGCGAGACGGGTTGACATGCTTTGCCCCGGTGTTAGCGTGGCGCGCATCACCTGATGATCCCTGAGAAATTGAGGATGATTTCGCAAATACCGGTTGCGGCTGTGGTGAACCGGTTCGTCCGCAGACACCTCGACGCGCGCCTGCCGCGGGTTTCGAATTTTGTCGTTATTGGATTTACCCTGGTCAGTGCGGGCGGCCTGTACGGGGAACCGCCGCTGGATTTCATGAAAAACCAGGTCGCGTACCTGGCTCCTGTTCTCTCGGGTGATCAACCGCACAAGCCGGTGATGGGATGCGAATTGTCTGATTACGGGTCCTGGTACGACATTGCGTATGCCGGCGGCATCGATCGGTTTATGCTCGGTTCAGTCCGGCAAGGGGTGGGTCCGAACAACGAGTTTTTTAACACGGCGCGCGACGTGGGCGTGCTCTCACTGTTCTTTCAAACGGCGACGGGCGAAAGAATCTTTGGAGACCAGGAGGCCGAGGTGACCTGGTATCCGTACGGCTGGCGGACGAGCACCCGGCACGGAAGTTTCGAAATCGAATCCACAACGTTCTTCACCGCCTTTAACACGGTTGCGATCTATGCCAGGGTTACCAACACGGGGGACCAGCGAGTCTCCATTACGCCCGGCTTGCTCGTAACGGCGCGCTCGGGCTATGACGGGCGCACGGACGGCAAAATCACCGGCCACCTGGTAAAAGACGGGCATCAGCTTTGGTTGCGGAATGCCCGGGTCGGTTCGAAGACTACGCCGGTGCTCTACACCGACACCCTGGCCATCGGCTCGACGTTGGCACCGTTGCAGGTGGGCTTTACGCCTTTGGACCTGACGCGCGCCAAACCGGAGGAGCTGAACCCGGCGCTGGCGCACAGTCTCACTTCATCACTGGACGCTCCTGCCGGAACGGCGGTACTCACGACCAGGACCGGGCGGTTGAAACCGGGAGCATCGCTGGAGTGTGTCTTTATCGTCGGCGCGGCAGCCGACGGTGAAACAGCCGGCACCCAGTGTGGAACCGCGACAAAAGCTTTCACCCGGTCTCCCCGATTGGCGCTGACGCAGGTGGAAAACGACTGGAATGGTTTTTTTCGGGGCCTGCCTGAACTTGATCAACCCACTGACGCCTATCTCAAGCTCTATTATTCGGCGGCCACCGCATTGCGCAAGAACCGCTATTTGCGGGAGTGCGACGGGCAATGGTACAGCGCCTCCTTGCCGGCGCGTGGCGGGTTCAACTACTACTTCCAAAGTGACTCCTGCTGGAACCTCCTGGGTTACCTGGACATGAACCCGCAATGGGCGGAAGGCAATGCGGTGCCGATTCTGGTTCCGCCTTGCGAAATCATGGACCCGCATTTCTTCTGGTCCATGTGGGAATTGTATTCCCGCCTGCCCACGACCCGGGCGCGCCACGACTTCGCCGCCAAGGTTTATCCGTTATTGACGAACGCTTATTGGGATTGGACGAACAAGGTTGACATTGACGGCGACCTGTTGACCGCAACGCCGAACAATTGGGACGACAATCCCCGGTACGATTTGATCTTCAAGGAAATCAAATACGCGCCCGGTTGGAACAGTTGGTGGAACGACCTGACCCGCTGCTGCCGCGAAAACAAACTCGACGATCCGGCGCCCAGTTCCCAGTTGGGTTATGGCGCGGTGGTGTTGCAACGGCTGGCCCTGGTCCTGGGCAAGCAGACGGAGGCTGCGGGTTGGGCGCGCCAGATCCAACGCCACCGGCAGGCGGTGGACTCGCTGTGGGACGGGCAGCAGGGCTACTGGATTGTCACCTACCGGGGAACACAGCGGGACGATGTCCTGACCAGTTCGATAATCTACCCGATTTTTTGCGACCTATGCCGCGACCCGGCGAAGATCAAACGGGTGATTGAAGAGCACCTATTGAATCCCAGGGAATTCAACGGACCATTTCCGGTTCCAACGGTCGCCTACGACGACCCGCGTTATTACCATCAAAAACCGCCGTTCCAGAACGAGGCTGGCGGGCTTTGGCGCGGCAACATCTGGATGCCGGAAACCTGGATCATCGTCAAAGGCCTGTTCAAGTACGGCTATGAAGACGAGGCCAAAAGCATGGCCGCGCGATTGCTCAACATGATGTCCAACCAGTCCGCCTCCGTTGGCCAGTACCAGCAATTTGCCCATAGCCCGGCCGAGTGGTACGACTCGCGCACCGGGTTGGGGCAGAACAACCGGGCGTTCTCCTGGTCCTCCGCCGTCGCGATGGATTTTCTGCTTGGCAATTATCAGAACGAGCGGGTGCTCGGCTCCAATCCTGATCGCGACCGGGCGGTTGAAGGCCATGTCCGGGAAATCTTCGACTTCGACAGCGGCGCCAGCCTTTTCAAGGTGGAGGCCACCAGAACGGTCTTCCCGGTCCTGACGATGAAAACGGCGGACGGTTTGCCGATCGAGCAAAGCCGGCGGGTCCTCTTCAGTTTCTCCGATCCCGGCGGCAATTTCGCAGGGTCAACCATTCCTTTTAGAATCGAAGCCGGCAAATGGAAGGTGGAAGCTGCGGCCACGGGCCGGGCGGTGCCGAAAGATTCAGATGGCTGGCATCGGGCGGAGTTGGTTGTTAAACTGGCATTGGTCCCCGGCGGCGGAACCGGCCGTTGAAGCGCAAGGGAGCTTCCACCTGAGCGCAGAGACAGATGATTCGATCCTGCGATCAACGGCATCTTAAAATTGTGCGTTCCGCGTTAGAAATGAATAATTCCGCGTTGAATGGCCACGGCGACCGCTTCAGCCCGGTCGGCAACCCGAAGTTTTGCCAGAATGTTTTTCAGATACCATTTGGCCGTGTTCTCCGTGATGTTCAGAGCATCGGCAATTTGTTTATTGGCCAGACCTTTGGCCAGTTCATGGAGGACCTGCAGCTCGCGGGGCGTCAGTTCTTCAAACATCCGCCGCGAGGTCAGGCGTTTGGCAACATCTTCGGGAATCCAACGCTGCCCGGACGCCACGGCACGGATGGCGGGCAGGAGTTTGTCTTCCGTGGAGTCTTTCAACACATAGCCGGCGGCCCCGGCTTCCAGGGCCTTGTGAATGTCCTCGTCGCCATCCAGGGCGGTGAGCATCAGAATCCGCGCGGCGCGGTTGAGTTTACAAATTTCAACCGTGGCCTCGATGCCGGTCCTGACGGGCATGCGCAGGTCCATCAGGGCCAGATCAGGGTTCCGTTTGGCAAACAGGGCAATGGCCTGGGCGCCATCGGTGGCTTCCGCCACCACTTCCATGTCCGGCTCGCTATTGATCATGGCCATCAAGCCCATGCGAACGATGTAGTGGTCGTCAGCAATGAGAATCCGGATTGGTGATGTTTTCTTCGTAATCAGCCTGTTCATGGGTTGGTTTGGGCACCAGTGGCTGCTCCACGGGGAGTTGGACGCGAATCGTGGTCCCCTGGCCGGGAGCGCTGGTAATAAGAATCTGCCCACCCACACGCTTGACCCGTTCGGCCATGCCGAGCAGTCCAAAATGGCCGTCATCGGGTCCGGCGCAATTTTCCGGGGTAAACCCTTTCCCGTTGTCCTTGATTTCCAGGACGACCTCCCGGGCCCCGAACTCCAATTGAATCTTCGTCCAGTTTGCGCCGGAATGTTTGACCGTGTTGGTGATGGCCTCCTGGCCGATCCGCAATAAATTCTCCTCAATTACTTCCGGCAAAGGACGGACATCACCCCTGGATTCCACTTCGACGCGGATGCCGGTGCTGTCGGCGATGCGATTCCCACTGATCGACAGCGCCTTGGACAGATCAAATTCTTCAAGTTCCCGGCTCCGGAGATCCCAAATGGATCGGCGCAATTCCACCCGGCTCATTCGCAACATATTCCGGACCAGCCCAAGATGGTAGCTGGCCGTTTCCGGATTCTGCTGAAACAACTTGGCGACCGTATTCAACTGGAGTGTGATGCCGGTCAGGGTTTGTTCCAGGGTGTCATGGAGTTCCTTGGCCAACCGGGTCCGCTCAGCCAGGATGGCTTTGGATTGCACTTCCGCCTCCTTCCGGGCGGTGATCTGAAACTTCAGTTGTTCGGTCCGCTCTTTGACCCTGGATTCCAGGGTGTCGTGAGCTTTTTGCAGTTCGACCTGGTCGAGTTCCCGCTCATGGATCAGGTGCCGGAGGGCTGAATTTTTCTTTGAGACCATAATGATCCAGCTGGCGCCCAGCACAATGACGACCAGGGCAATGGCCAGAATGATCAACAGGTGTCGCGGCGTCAACCAACCCGGCCGGGCAATGATTGTGACGGCATCCGGGCTTGGCAGCAGGATTTGAAAAGACTTGATCGTTCCGCTCTCTTCACTTTGAAGAAAGCAAATGCCGCTGACCCGAATGGTGCTGCCCAGCGGAATGGACGCCAACCCCGGGTCGGGTTTGACCGTCTGCGCTTCGGCCGTGAACAGCAGATTCGTCGTTTGCAGCACCAGGGTGGTCTTTACAATATTTGATTCGCCAGCGGGTGAGGGGACCTCTTCCGCCAAACGATCCAGCAGTTTGCCCTTGAGCGTTATGAAGTCCGAGTGGTGCAACCCTTGCGATAATTCCCCGATCGGAACGTCCCGCGGCAGCAATTTGGCTCGCGGTTCAGTTGTCTTCCGGAAAACAGCATCTTCCAACACGGGCAGGAAGTTTTCGACTCCGGGAAACCCCACCGCTTCGATGACGTCGCCGGGCGATAAGGCAAGCCGCTGGCTGCTCTTGATTTGTAATCCCGACGTGGCGTCCCGGATAAAGACATCCTCGCCCTTTCTTTGATAAGCCACGACTCCTTTCACCCGTACGCGGTATCCGAGGGCACGGCCGGCTTGATATTGTCCAATATTGCTGATCGGGCTCAACGGTTCTTTGAACGGGTCTGGCGCGGCGGGTTTTTCGACGACACAATCGGCAAGAAAAGGAACGTAAACGTCAACCGCGACCAGGTGCCTTAAGGGTGCATTGTAGGCGGTGGCCGCGGTGCCTTTCACCCGAACTTTGGCACCGACGAACGATTGGGGATCGATGCCGGAGGGGATGGGCTCATACACCCGGATGCGGTAGCCGCCGGAAACCAGTTCAAATTGAAGGGTCGAGCCACTTAATTGCGCCTTCCGGACGATGCCTGAGATTTCAATCCGTTGGCTGTCTTCAACTCCCGACATCAGTTGTTCAATCGCGACCGGTTTGGCGGCGGGCAACGGGGCGGTGCCTGTTTTCTCCCAGTGCGGTTTGCTGATGATCGGGGCGTATCCTCCCGGGTAACTGACGCCCGATACGGCCAGTACATCGCCCGGGGCAGGTTGCACGGTGCTGATATTCTCAACAAAAACTCCACCGCTGGAATCCTGAATGAAGAATCTCCCGCCCCAATCCGCTTCCGCAGCGGTGACGACGCCCTTGATTGAAATCCGGATTCCCCGCGCGGCTTCGTCGGCCGGGAGATACAGGACTTGAGAAGCATTGGTCAAAGGTCCGGTCAATGGCCCGGCCAAAACCATTTGCGCGGTATTGAGTAGGGCAAATGCGGCATAAGGCAGCAGTAGGATTGGCCTTTTCACGGGAAACTTCTCACCCAAGTTATCATGAAAACATTCTAATTCCAGAAAAATGCGTCCGGCGATCCGAAGGTAACTCCCATGCGGATCAGGCGTAAACCCACCCGAAAGAGTGGTGCCAACACGGTTAGGGTTGTGCGATGATAAGGAGAATCCTTGGCTGTCAACTGTCACCGGGGAGCCCGGCTTAATCTCAACCTGAACGAAACATATGAAAAAAGCTCTATTGATTCTTATTGGTTTAATGGGCGCTGTCCAACTGGCGTCCGCGTCGAGCAATTTCCTATACACCGCAACTGCGGCTCCGGGCAGCTCGCCGGATGGAACCAATCAAGACGGGACTGCCTTGACAGTCTGGACCAATGTTCTTTACGCCGGTGGAACCAATGGCTTGGGCGATGGTGGTGCTGACGGTTCAGGAGTCTACATCGGTAATCCAGACGGGGCCGGCGGCCTTGCAAATGCGTGGCAAATGTATAGTTACCAGAACGATGGAGTCGGTCGCGGTGGAAGTGTTGACTCCTACAATACATTCGCTGGTGGAGCCTTGACAGCGGGCCAGACCATTTCAATCGACTTTATAATGCGGGCAACTGATCCGGCTTCGACCAATGGACCGGCCGGCGAGGTCGGAGTCAGTCTGATGAGCGGCACCAACACCGCGATTAAGTTCTATATCTATGGAGGTGGTCCGGGTTGGTATTTTTATACCGATGCGGGGACAAATGCCGCCAAAGCCGGGGCCATGACTTATCAATACCAGGTGCCATTTAACATTGCCTTTACTGTTACGGGCCCCAATACCTATCTGGCGGTTGTTGGTTCCGACACCTGGACCGGGACATTTAATGGGCCGCTTACCGGAATAGATGTTTTCGACCACGCGGGTGGCAATGCCAGCGATGTGGGATACAATCATTTAAAGGTCGCCCCCCAGTTGACCATCAACAACATCTCTCCCGATGGTGCCAAGACTCTCTTCAATGCCACCAACACGATGAGTTTTGGCGTCAATTCGCCGTCCGCGGCCGTCAATGCCAACGGAATTCAGTTGACCTTAAACGGCGCAAATGTTTCCAGCAATCTGTTGGTTACGGGTGGCGGCACTGGAAACGTCACCGTCCGTTACACCAATCTATTGGCAGATACCCTCTATATCGGCCAAATCACCGTGACCAATGTCAGCGGCGTCACTGCGAGCGCGCCCGTTCGATTCGACACCTTTAGTTCGAACTATTTCACCTGGGAAGCGGAAGATTTTGATTTCAGCGGGGGACAGTTCCTGGACAACCCGGTGATTTCCACAAACAGTCCGAACAGTTTCTACAATCGGGTGGGCGTGTCGAACGTGGATGAATACGTGCCGAATTTCAGCACCAACCAACCTCACGGCTGGCGGCCCAATGCTCAAGTCGCGACCGATCTGGCCAATGACACTCCCCGCGCTCAATTTATCGCCGCCGGCATCGCGGATTATCTGGTAGGTTATTTTAATCCGTCGAACTGGGTCAATTACACGCGGACTTTCCCGGCGGGCACCTACAACGTCTACGGCCGCCTGGCCAACGGGAACGGCGGACTGGCCAATTGCTCCCTGGCGGCAGTGACCGGCGGGCAGGGGACCACCAGTCAGACAACCACCCAGTTGGGCGTTTTTCAATTCAGCGCGCGCGGATGGAACAGTTTTGATTTTATACCTCTCTCGGATGCGTGGGGAAATCCGCTGGTGGTGAAATTGAATGGACAGACTACGTTACGGGTGACATCCGGGCCGCTGGGCGGCGGGATAAACATGAACTTTTTCATGCTGGCACCCGGGACCAACACTCCGCCGGCGATTGCAAACATTTATCCGGATGGCACACAGCCTTTCCAGGCCACCAACATGCTGACCTTCACAGTCAGTTCCGCCGTCAGCACCGTCAGCACCAGCAATATTCAAGTGACCTTGAATGGCGCCAACGTTTCCTCGCAATTAACTTTTGCCGGCTCGGCAACCAATTGGCAGGTTGGCCTCCCCTTGTCCCAACAGGGAAGTTACTCGATCACGATTACGGCGACGGATGCCGCCGGGCATTCCCATAGTTATAGTGAGACCTTTGACACGTTCAGTCAGAACAACTTTATGATCGAAGCCGGGGATTTTGATTTCAACAACGGGCAGTGGATTGACAATCCCCTTGAGACCGCCCTCACGACTGCGGCGACCAACAGCTATTTCG
>JANWKE010000038.1 GCA_025451535.1 Verrucomicrobiia bacterium | reverse complement strand
GCTGCTGGCCGGCTTTGACGGAAATCCAGTTGGTATAACGGTACGCCAGCCAGGCCTGGTCGAGTCTGGTTAAAGGCGGATCGGCCACAATTGGCCGGGCACCCTGGCCGTTGGCCCCGGCGGCGTTGTAGTTGTGCTCGGGGCCAAGTGCGGAGACGTTGACACCTTCGAGCATGGCTTGAAAGCCGTACAGCGGCGCGGTGGTGTAACCGAACCGCGTCCGAAGAGTGGGCGCATACGAGTTTTTGGTGATGGCGGCGACGCCGTCCTCATCCACCTGTTCATAACGCAGGCGCACGTTGAGATTGAATTTCCCCCGGGCAATCACGTCCGGAATCTGATGATTGAAAAATTTGTCGAGCGGGTTCAGTTCCGGCGCGACCGCGGCATTGGTACTGGTGGCCGCCGGCCTGGCAGTTTTGGGCGGCGGTAGCGGAACCGGCGGCTGAGCCGTGCCAGCTTCCAGGAACGCTTTGGGCTGCGCAAAAACCGACGCGGTGGCGGCCAGAACCAGCGCTCCGCCGGTCAGGATTTTTCTAGTGCTGGTATTATGGGTGGTTGTGGTTCTCATGATTTTTGTGGTTCGGAGACGGATGGGTTGACAGTCGTTTTCATGCGGCCGCAGCCCGGACGGGCCTTTGATGGGCGTGCTCTTCAAGGAAGGTGATGAGATATTCGCGGCAACGGTAATATTCGGCGTCTTCCAGCAGCGCCGCCCGGTTGCGGGGACGTGGAAACGGAACCGGCAGGATGTCGCCCACTCCCGCGGCGGGCCCGTTGGTCATCATGACCACGCGGTCGGCCAGGAAGATGGCTTCGTCCACGTCGTGGGTGACCATCAGCGCGGTCAGTTGCGTGCGCCCCCAGACCTCCAACAGGACCTGCTGCAACTCGATCCGCGTCAACGCGTCCAACATGCCAAACGGCTCATCGAGTAGAAGCATCTTGGGCGACAGCGCAAAGGCGCGGGCGATGCCGACCCGCTGCCGCATTCCCTGCGAAAGTTCGGCCGGACGCTGGTGCATCGCCCCGCCGAGGCCGACGACGGTGAGGTAATACTCAACCATCTGTCGGCGCTCGGCCCGGCTGGCGGTAAAAAAAACCTGGTCCACGCCGAGCATCACGTTCTCAAACGCCGTCAACCACGGCAGCAGGCAGGGCGATTGAAAGACGATGCCACGATCCGGGCCGGGACCGGCGAGCTCCTTGCCGGCCAGAATAATGCCGCCGCCACTGAGTTCGTTCAGTCCGGCGAGCATGGAAAGCACCGTGCTTTTGCCGCAGCCGGAATGGCCGATGAGCGCGACGAACTCACCTTTTTTGATGTGCAGGTTGAAATCCTGAACGACAACCGCCGGACCTTTGGGCGTCGCGTAGGTTTTCGTCAGATTGAACAGTTCAACGTAGTTGCTCATGGGATTGGCCTCACGCAAAGGCCGCAGAGAACGCAAAGAAATCTGTTCCGGAAGAACCTTGCGAACGTTGCGGGCTTGGTGTGAGGAACAGTTCATTCAACCTCCACCGTTTCCTCGCGGACTTCGCGGCGGCGGACCGACATCCGGCGCCAGCCCATCGTCCTGCGAGGAATTGTCAAATCCTCCGGCATGATGTCAGGCAAAACCAGCTTGCGCGTCACCGTCGTGTGCCGGCCGCCCTTGGAATGAAGCATGAACTCAATGACTTCCCGGCGGATTTCCTTGAATCGCGGGACGTGGTTCAGTTCCTTGCGATCGCGCGGCCTCGGCAGGTCCACGGCCACGGCCGGGCCCAGCGTCGCACGGGGACCGGCGCTCAACGGGATAATCCGATCGGCCAGCAGGATGCCTTCATCCACGTCGTTGGTAATGAGCACGACCGTCTTCCGATCCTCCTGCCAGATGCGGGAAATTTCGTCCTGCAATGTGGCCCGCGTGAGCGCGTCCAGGGCGGAAAGCGGTTCATCCAGCAAAAGGATTTGCGGATCCATCGCCAGCGCGCGCGCCACACTCACGCGCTGTCGCATGCCGCCGGAAAGTTCGCGGGGCCGTTTGTCGCGCGCCGGCGTGAGGTTCACCATCGCAATGTACCTCTCGACGTGCTGCCGTTTCTCCGCCGTGGTCCAATCCGGAAAAACCTGGTCCACCGCCAGCATAATATTTTCATAAACGCTCAACCACGGGAGCAACGAGTAATTCTGGAAAACGAGGCCGCGATCCGGTCCCGGCCCGGCGATGGCCGCGCCACCCAGCCGGATTGAGCCGCCATCCGGTTCGAGCAAACCCGCGATCATCGAGATGAGCGTGGTTTTGCCGGCGCCGGAAAAACCCACAATCGCGACAAATTCACCTTCCCGGACGTCCAGGTTGATGTCGTGCAGAACTTCGGCGCGACCGCCCTTGGCGCCGTAACCTTTGCTGACGTTTTGAAGTGTGAGGCAGCCCATGGTCAGATGGCCTTGGCGTCATAAGTGACCAGGCGCTGCAACAACAGCATCAGCCGGTCAAGGACGAACCCGATGAGCCCGATGGTGAACACGGCCACCATGATCTGGGCGAGGGTTTCGCTGCTGCCGTTCTGGAACATGTCCCAGATGAATTTTCCGAGGCCGGGATTCTGCGCCAGCATCTCGGCGGCAATCAGCACCATCCAGCCCACACCCAGCGAAAGTCGCAGGCCCGTGAAGATGTAAGGCAGCGCCGACGGCAGCACGATTTTCCAGATTTGTTTCCACCAGCCCAGCTTCAGGACGCGGGCCACGTTCAGGTAATCCTTGTCAATGGACGCGACGCCGAGCGCCGTGTTGATGAGCGTCGGCCAGAGCGAACACATCGCCACGGTGATCGCGGAACTGAGAAACGCCTTTTCAAACCACGGATGGGGCGGATTGTAGAGCGCGCTGACCAGGATCATCACAATCGGCAGCCAGGCCAGCGGCGAAACCGGTTTGAAAATCTGGATGAACGGATTGACCGCGTTGAAAAATACCCGGCTCAGGCCGCAAACGATGCCCACCGGCACCGCAATCAATGAGCCAATGAGAAAACCCATAAAGACAGTCTCCAGGCTGGTGCCAATCTGGTCCAGGTAGGTCGGCGGGCCGGAGTATTTGATGTCCGGAAAGGTTTCGCCGGGATGTTGCGCGAGAAAATCCGCGCGGTGTTTGGCCAGATCCTGATAAAACACCGCCTCCTTTTGCCGTTCGGCCCAATGATCGTCCCAGAGCACCACGGCCTGTTTCCACACGGCCAGCGGACCGGGAATGGAACCGAAGTTCACCTTGACGTGCGCCGCCACCTGCGACCAGATCAGCAGGAAAACCGCAAAGGAAACCAGCGGCGCGCCGAGGTTGGACAACAACCAGCGACGCGTTTCGTTCGCGGGACGATTGGCGCGGGTTCGCGGCTTTTGCGGAACCACCGGCGCGCGTTCCGGAACTGCTTCAACACTGGTGGTAACAGCTTCGTTGGTCATTTTACTTCAGTCTTTCAACCCCACCTTGAACTGGCGGAGATATTCGTTGGGTTTGCGCGCGTCAAATGTGACGGTGTCAATAAAATTGCCGTCCGCCGCCTTGAATCCGTCGGTCCGGGGAACATCTTCGGCCTTGAGTTTGCCCGAGGCGATCAGGGCATTGGCCGCTTTAAGATAAATATCCGGGCGATAAACTGTTTTTGCGGTGGTGGTGTACCATTCATCCGGCCGGGCCGCAGCAATCTGACCCCAGCGCCGCATCTGCGTGAGGAACCAGATGCAATCGCTGTAAAACGGATAAGTCGCGTAGTAGCGGTAGAAGACGTTGAAATCCGGCAGGGACTGAATGTCACCTTTTTGATACTCGAATGTGCCGGTCATGCTGTTGGCGATGACTTTTTCGTCCGCCCCGACGTATTGTGGCTGGGAAAGGATTTGGCACGCCTTGACACGGTTGTCGTGGCTGGCGTCGAGCCATTGGCCGGCGCGGATCAGCGCCTTCACGACGGCGGTTAAAGTCCGGGAATTTTGATTTGCCCAGTTTTCGGTGACGCCAAAGACCTTTTCCGGATTGTTCCTCCAGATTTCGTAATCGGTGATGACCGGCACGCCGATGCCTTTGAAGACCGCCTGCTCGTTCCATGGTTCGCCCACGCAATAACCCTGGATGGTTCCCTGCGCCAGGGTCGCGGGCATCTGCGGCGGCGGCGTGACCGAGAGCAAAACGTCCGCGTTGGTGGTGCCGGTGGTGTCGCCATTGAGGTAATAACCCGGGCTGATACCGGCGGCCGCCAGCCAGTAACGCAGGTAGTAATTGTGCGTGGAAACGGGAAACACCATGCCGAATTTCAGCGGCGCTCCCGCGTCCTTGTATTTCTGCACGATGGGCACCAGGGCTTTGGCGGAAATGGGGTGCGGCGGATGCGGCTGGTTCAACTTCGGCTCCGCCTCCTGCATTTGCTTCCAGATGGCGTTGGAAACCGTGATGCCGTTGCCGTTCAAATCCATGCTGAACGGGGTGATGATGCTGGCTTTGGTGCCGATGCCGATGGTGGCGGCAATCGGCTGGCCGGCGAGCATGTGCGCTCCGTCCAGCTCACCGCTGATCACGCGGTCGAGCAGGATTTTCCAGTTCGCCTGCGCCTCGAGTGAAACGGACAGCCCTTCGTCTTCGAAATAACCGTTCTCCCTGGCTATCACCAGTGGGGCGCAGTCGGTCAGCTTGATGAAGCCGAATTTGAGCACGGGTTTTTCCACGCCGGCGGCCAGCAATGGCAGCCCGCGGAGGGAACCCAGCGCCGCCCCCGCCATCGCGCCCTTGACGGCGGTTTTCAGGAATTGCCGACGGGTGGAAAAACGGGAATTGGATTTTGGATTCATGTTAAAAATTCTTGCCGCAAGCAAAGGGCGCAATGGACGCAATGGAATTTGTTTTTCCAAAAAACTTTGCGCCCTTCGCGTCCCTGGCGTGAGATTCCATTTTAAAAATCGTCATTGAAATGGTTCAGGCCTGAACCAATTCCTCCGGCGCCGCAACGGCGGCCACTTCGGTTTTTTCCCGGGCGGGCGAATAAGTCCAATAGAGGAACAGGCCGGTAAAAAGCAATCCACCGACCAGATTGCCCAGGGTGACCGGGATCTCATTCCAGAACCACCAATCGCTCATGCTCACTTTCGCGCCCAGCATCATACCGGTGGGAATAATGAACATGTTGACCACCGAGTGTTCAAAACCCTGGCCGAAGAACGTGAGAATCGGCAGCCAGGCGCCCGCAATCTTGCCCAGTGTGGACTGCGAGGTCAGCCCCATGACCACGCCGAGGCAGACCATCCAGTTGCAGAGAATGGCTTTCACGAAAACCGTCACCCAGCCGGCGTAACCGTGCGCGGCGTAGGCAATGGTTTTGGCCTCGGCGATGGCGGCAAGTTTCGCTGCCACCCCCGTCGGCACCTCGGTACCCATGTCCGTCAACGTGACGTACAACAAGGCGCCGTAGATGACACTGCCAATCAGGTTGCCGAGGAAAACCCAGCCGAGGTTGGCGAACACGCGTGGCCAGGCCCGGCGGCCGGCCACACCGGCCAGCATCACCACGGCAAAACTGCCCGTGACCAGCTCCAGGCCGAGCAGCACAATCATGGCAAAGCCAACGGGAAAGATCAGCGCCCCGACAATGGGTGAGCCGGTCTGCACCGTGGCGGTGATGGCAAGGCTGGTGGCAAAACCCAGCAGCGCCCCGGAAAGAAAGCCGCGGAGCAGCAGGTCTTTGATGGACAAGCCGGTCTTGGCGTCACCAACGTTGAGCATGGTTCTTACAACTTCGATGGGTTTAACGTAGTCCATAGGTTTTGGGATAATGGGTTGTGTTGGTTGAAACAGAATTCATGTTCCTCCCACCCCAGCCAGCGCGGCGCGGGGAATAAAAAAATGACCGGCCCGGGCCGCCGTTGGCGTTCCGGGAGCGGATTCCGGTTGCGGCGCCCCCTGGCCTTTGCCAACAACCGCCCGGCACAAGCGAAACGCCTGTTCGAAGATATCGGGGCGGAACACATTCCGGCCAAGCGCAAAATCGAGCCTGACCGGCTCCCGGCACAGGCTGTGATCACGAAGATGTTGAAGCACCCACGCCGCCTTGTCGCCGGAAGGCTCGTTGGCATCGTTGCGGTAAAAGACGGTGAAGTCCGGTACGACCCGGATGCGACCGTGGCCGAAATCAAATTCGCCGTTAAATCCGCGTCGCAGGAGGCCGGCCGGTACGTCGACATATTCCGGTCGGGCGAGGGTCGCAATAATTTCGTCGTGGTTTTCCGGGGCGGCGCAAAATTTGCAGGCCTCCAGCAGTGCCGCAACCAGTGCCAGATGTTCGGCGGCGCGTTTTTCGGCAAATTCCTGCCGTACCATCAGGACCTTTTCCGGATGGCCGGGATCCAATTCGGCACTGGTGGCGACGCACCAGCCGGCTCGCGATTGCACCGCCACGGAATTCCAGGGTTCGCCCGCGCAGAAGCCGTCGAGATGGCCGGCCTTGAGATTCGCTACCATCTGCGGCGGCGGCACGACCACAATACGCACGTCGCGTTCCGAATTGATGCCCGACGCCGCCAGCCAGTCGCGCAGCAGAAAATTGTGTGAGGAAAAGGGATAAACGACGCCGAAAGTGAGCATTCGTTCGCCGCGGGACCGGACAATTTCCTTCCGCAGCGAAGCGCCGTCGCGGACACCGCGTTTCCAGAGCTCATTCGAGAGCGTAAGGGCATTGCCATGCAGATTCAGCACGAGCGCCGTCAAACAGTCACAGCGGATGGAACCGAGGCCGAGCGTGGCGGCAAACGGCATGCCGGCAACGGCGTGGGCCGCATCCAGTTCGCGATAAATGACCTTATCGCGGATGGTCGCCCAGCCCAATTCGCGGCTGAGCAGAACCTTGACGCCGTATTTGCGAAACAAACCGAGTTCATACGCCAAAACCAGCGGCGCACAATCCGTCAGTGGCACAAAACCCAGCCGTAATCCGGCGCGTTGCGGAGCCAGGTTGATGGTCTGTATTTTTTTTATCACAAAACGGCAATTTCCGCCGCCACCATCACCTTGAGCCATGTCTGTGCCAGCCGGCATTTCTGGCGCGATGAATGCTCCGCGTAATTTGCATGGCAATGATGAATGGGATTCATGGATGAACTCACCCCTCGACAGCAGGCAGCTTCGGGCGTTTTGTGTCCTGGCACGCACGGGCAGTTTTACGCAGACCGCGCGCGAACTGCATCTCACCCAATCGGCGATCAGCCACTCGATGAAGACCCTGGAAGGTGATGTCGGCTGTCGCCTTTTGCACAAGCTGGGTAAAAAAATCGTGCTGACTCAGGCGGGCGAACAACTCCTGCATCATGCCGCGAAAATTTTGCAGGAAATGGAAGGTGCCCGGGAGTCGCTCGGTCACCTCGGCAAATGGGGCCGTGGCCGCTTGCGGCTGGGTGTGAGCACGACCGCCTGCCAGTACATCCTGCCGCCGGTGCTGCGGGAATTCAAAGAAAGCTTTCCCGAACACGCCATCGCCATCGAACCGGGCGACACGCCGGAACTGGTGGCTTCCCTGTCGCGCCACCGGATTGATCTGGCGCTCACTCTGGAGCCCGAGCGGGAACCGCAACTGGATTTCCACCTGCTTTTCACGGACGAACTGCAATTTATCGTGGGGGCCATGCATCCCTGGGCGCAGGCCGGCCGCGTCGAGCGCGGGGAAATTCCACGCCAGAATTACATCCTCTACCAGAAGAAAAGCCTGACCTTCCATTTGATCGGGGACTATTTCCGGCACGAAAACATGGTCTTAAACACCATCATCGAACTGGGCACCATGGAAGCCATCAAGGAACTCGTGAAGCTCGGCCTGGGCGTGAGCATCCTTGCCCCGTGGATTGCACGGAAGGAAATTGAGGAACGCTCGATCGTCGCCCTGCCTCTGGGCCGGCGAAAGTTGCAGCGACGCTGGGGCATCATCCACCAACACGGAAAACGGCTCACCCTGGCCGAGGAAACTTTCATCGGCCTGTGCAAGACCGCCTGTGCTTCGCTGTCAGGAAACACTTGAATCGTCAGGCGCTTTGTCCCGCCCGCAACCTCGCTCCGGTGGAACCGGGTTAACGCCGCACCGATGTTTTTTATTTTGGGCAACCTCCCCCGACGCTGTTATCCTAAGACCATGGCGCGTGACGATTTGTTCCCGGGACCGGTGGAACCCGCACCGGCAACCGCAGCCGGGCCGGACGTTTCCAAAAACCAGCCGCTGGCGGCACGGATGCGTCCACGCAACCTCGACGAGTTCGCCGGGCAATCGCATATTCTCGCACCCGGCCAATTGCTCCGCCGCGCCATTGAGGCCGACCGCATCCAATCGCTGATTTTTTTCGGACCACCGGGCACCGGCAAGACGTCGTTGGCGCAAATCATCGCTCGCCGGACCAAAAGCAAGTTCGAACGGCTCAGCGGCGTGGAATCCAATGTCGCCGACATGCGCCGCGTGCTCGCCACCGCTGCCAACCGCCTCGAAAATACCGGCCAGCCAACCATCCTGTTCATCGACGAAATCCACCGGTTCAACAAGGCGCAGCAGGATGTACTCCTGCCGGATGTCGAAAGCGGCGTAGTCCGGCTCATCGGCGCCACCACGCACAATCCGTTTTTTTTCGTCAACTCGCCATTGGTTTCACGCTCGCAAATTTTTGAACTGCGTCCGTTGAGCGAAGAAGAATTGTTTGCGCTGTTGCAAGGCGCGCTGGCCGACACCGAACGCGGCCTCGGTTACCTGAAAATTCAAGCCGACGAAACCGCCTTGCGCCACCTGGCCAGGATCGCCGATGGTGACGCACGCAAGACGCTGAACGCGCTGGAAATCGCCGCGCTCACCACCGCGCCGGACAAAAAGGGTGTCGTCCACCTTGATCTCGCCGCGGCCGAGCAAAGCATCCAGAAAAAGGCCGTCGTGTATGACGATGAGGACGCGCATTACGACACCATTTCCGCGTTCATCAAATCCATGCGCGGCAGCGATCCGGACGCCGCGCTGTATTGGCTGGCGAAGATGATTCATGCCGGCGAGGACCCGCGTTTCATAGCGCGGCGGATTGTGATTTGCGCCGCCGAGGACGTGGGACTGGCCGATCCCATGGCGCTGGTACTGGCGAACGCGGCTTTGTCCGCGTCGGAATTTGTTGGCTGGCCGGAGGCGCGCATTCCCCTGGCCGAGGCGACGGTCTACATCGCCACCGCCTATAAAAGCAACAGCGCGTACCTGGCGATTGACGCGGCGCTGGAGGACGTGAAGTCGGGCCGCACGCTGCCGGTCCCGGAGCATTTGCGGGACACGCATTACCAGGGCGCCGAACGGCTGGGCCATGGCAAGGGTTATGAATACGCCCATGACCATCCGGGCCACTTCGTGGCGCAGGATTATCTTGGGACCGACAGGATTTATTACCAGCCGACCGAACAGGGCGTGGAAAAGAAAATCAAGGAGCGGGTGGAAAAATGGCGGGCGGAACTGGGCGCGGCGCGAAGGAAAAAGGAAAAATGACTGTTGATTTGAACGTACAAAAAAGCGCGCTGCGGAAACAAATCCGCCAGACCCTGCAAAGCATTTCCCCGGCGGCGCGGGCGGTTGCATCCCTTGAACTTTGCGACCGGCTGCAACCCCAGTTGCAAAGCGCGCGCACAATTTTGTTCTTCGCGCCGCTGCCGGATGAACCGGATATCTGGCCGTTGCTGGAAAAATTGTTGCCGACGAAAAAAATCTGCGCCCTGCCCGCGTTCGACTCCGCCACTCAAAGCTATTCGGCCCGGCAGATTCAAAATCTAACGGCCGACATGGCCGCCGGGAAATTTGGCATTTGGGAGCCGTCGGCAGCTTGCCCGGAGATTTCGCTGGATGTCCTCGATTTAATCCTGGTTCCCGGCATCGCCTTTGATTTGCGCGGACACCGGCTGGGGCGCGGCCGGGGATTTTACGACCGACTGCTGGCGAATGGGCATGGCATCAAATGCGGCGTCGCGTTTGATGGGCAAATGGTGAAGGAACTGCCCGCGGGAACCCATGACGTCCGGATGGATTTTGTTGCGACCCCTACACGGCTGGTGAAAGTCTCCGGCTGATTTGCCGGGATGATTTTATTGGTGCTGCTGATCCATCAGCGGTGAAGAATTTTCCCAGCTTTGCGGCGAATTCCACGGGCGGACCGACGCATTTTCGGGTTCATTCGTTTCACAGCCCGTGATCCCGAGCAGCAGAACACCCAGCATAAGCAACAACAGCCATTTGATGGCCGGGCCTTGCATTTCAGGAAGCCGGATGCGCCGGGGTGACCTCATCGCCTTCAATCACGTCTCCCAGTTGCCAGCCCGGAACAACATTGGCGATGCTGCGGTCCTTTTGAACACTGCGAGCAATAACCTTGGCCACGAGCTTGCCGTTCCGGCTCACGAGCAGCTCACCGTCGGGCAGCACGCCCTGGTCGCCACCAATATTCAGCACCACAAAATCCCACTTGGGATCCACCGCGACGATCTTCCCCTTCAGGTCCGCGCGCAGATAGACGGTACTATTGCTCCCGATGAGTTCGTTAATCTGAGCGGTTAACCGGCTGACCGTGCGCTGCAAAACTCCATTTTCCTCCTTGACCGCCTCAAGCTCATTCTGGCTGGATTTGAGCGCCTTGTTCAAACCGCCCACCTGGTCGGCGGTCAGACCCGTTGCCTGATAGGCCGCCAACTTGGCCTGCGCGTCATCACGGTCCTGCGTGGTCTTGGTCAGTTTGTCCGCTAAATCATCGGCACGTTTGGTCTGCGTCTTGGCGTCGGCCACAGCCGTATCGCGCTGCTTCGTTGTGTCCGCCAATTGCTGCTGGGTCTGGGTCAAATCGTCTTTCGTCTTGGCCAGGTCTTTTCTCGTGGTATCCAGCTGGGCTTGCACCTGGTCCCTTTGGGTGTGGAAATCATCCCGCTGGGTGATCAGCGTAGTGATCTTGTCCCGAACTTTGACTACGTTCAATGCGCCCGCGAGCAGCCCCGCGACAATCGCCACAATCAAACTAATGCGAATCAACATGGATGGGTCACTTCAATTTTGCGTCAAATTATACGTTTGCGCCAAAGATGTCAATGCCGGTTTGTGTCTTGCCAAACGGGGATTTCGTATCATCTTTTAGACATGGCCCGGAACAACCGCCCAAAGGGGTTGTGTCACGGAAACCGGGCCGGAACAGAAGTAAAAGCAGCTAACCGGAAAACCATCGGCCATGCGATTAAATCACGGTCTGCACCTCGCGTATTGCACCAACATCCATCGCGGGGAGACATGGCGCGAGACGTTTGACTCGCTTCAAAGTCATACCCTCGCCGTGCGTGAGCGGGTTTGTCCGCAAAAGCCGTTTGCCATTGGCCTGCGCCTGAGCAACCGGTCGGCGCGCGAGTTGAGTGAGCCGGCCACGCTGCTGGCTTTTCAACGCTGGCTTGCGCAAAAAAATTGTTATGTTTTCACGCTCAATGGCTTTCCCTTCGGCCAGTTTCATGGCATCCGCGTGAAGGAACAGGCTTACCTGCCGGACTGGACTTCGCCGGAACGGCTGGCCTACACCAACCTGCTGTTCGAGCTGCTGGCAAAATTGTTGCCACCGGGCGTGGAAGGCAGTGTCAGCACCCTGCCCGGTTCCTTCAAAGGTTTTCACCTCCATCCCGACGCGTTGAAAATTGCCCGGAACAATCTCTGGTATTGTGTCGAGCACATCGCCCATCTGAGCGAGCAAACGGGCAGAAAATTGCATCTCGGTCTCGAACCCGAACCGCTTTGTCTCCTGGAAAGCAGCGGCGAGACCATCCGCCTCTTTGACCGGCTGCGCCTCGAACACCCGCGCGATCCCCGCCTGGCGGAACATCTCGGGGTGAACTACGACACCTGTCACTTTGCCATGAATTATGAGGAACCTCAAAACGCCCTGCTGTGCCTTTATCAGCACGGCATCAAAATCAGCAAAATCCACCTGAGTTCCGCGCTCAAGGTCCATCCCACCGTCGAAACGCGCGAGGCGCTCAAGACGTTTGCCAACGATATCTACCTGCATCAGGTCGTCGTGCGCGACCCGGTCGGCAGCCGGAGCATTTATTATGACCTGCCCGACGCGCTGGTCGACCCCGACGCCCGACGCCAGACCCCGGACGGAGTTTTGCCTGAATGGCGCATCCATTTCCACGTTCCGTTGCACACACCCATCGGACCCCTGTTTGAAACCACCAGCGACCATTTGCTCGCGGTGCTGGATCTGCTCGCGGACAGTCCGGCCCTCTGCTCGCATCTGGAAATGGAGACCTACACCTGGGAAGTATTGCCGCCGGAACTGAAAAGCCGCAGCGTCGTTGAACAGCTAGCCGCGGAGTACGAATGGCTGCTGCCGCAACTGGCTGAACGCGGACTCGCTCCCGCGACGAAATGAAATCCATCAATCTGCGGCGAGCCCCTTCGCGATAAATCGTCCCTATAGATTCCAACCTTAACTTGCGGGCCATGACTCCCACCGTCCCCAATCCGCCACAAAATGTTAAGAGTGTGGACTGATAAACATTAAGGGCTGAGTGGCGGAGGAAGGTTTCCTTCCGGTAGAACGTTGTTGTCCGTACGAAAGAAAACAACGAACCGAAAGGAAACCGTATGACAAAATCAGTAATGCCAGGGATCGACCTGCACAGCAATAATCTAATGATCGGCATGGTGGATCAGGACGGCCAGCGGCTGAAACATCTGAAGCCGGACTGCGAGATTGGACCAGTGGATCAGTTTCTGGCGCCCTTCAGGGCCAGGCTCAAAAGCATTGCCGTCGAATCGACCTACAACTGGTATTGGCTGGTGGACGGGTTGCGTGCCTTATCCTATCCGGTAGAGCTGGCCACCCTGCCAAGATCGATCGATACAGCGGGACCAAACATGCCGACGAAAACAACTTACTATTCGTTGTTCGTCTTTGAAGCCACCACCCGGGGCGACGGAATGAGCGCATGGTAAATGGGTTCGACCCATTGATTCTTTGGGATGTCGTACACGATGAAATCCTTGTCAAATTGCCAATAAGCCCAGCTCCAATCGAATTGCTCCGCCGTCCGGGCCACACACGCGGTGTAGCGCGCCCGCGAGGCCATGTCACCATCCTCGTAAGCACCAAATTCACCCAGGAGAATTGGACGGTCGTGCAGTTTGGCCCAGTCCTGGACTTTCTGGAAATCCGACTTAATCATGTCCCGTTCCTCCGCTGTACCCTTCCACACCAAACCCACCTTGTACTGTGGCATCACCCAGGGAGCGCCCTGATGCGTAAAGTCCATTGGCTTGTAGTAATGCACCGTAACGATGATATGCCGGTCTTTATCGGGAAGCTTCAGTTCGTCCAAATGGTCAATCGAATTCCAGAATGCCGGCCCAATGATGACCGTTCGGGTCGGATTACTCTGGCGGATGATGGCCAATGCCTCCGCAAGAAATTGGTTCCAAATTTCCGGTGTCAATTTACCATTGGGTTCGTTCAGGATTTCGAACACCACACCAGGCGGTGCATGTTGGAAGTGGGGCGCCACCTGCTGCCAGAACGCAAGAAACCGATTTTTGTTCCCTTCCGCGTCCTTTCCCATCGCTTCGAAATCGTGGAAATCAACAATCACGTTAAGATGAACTGCCAGTGCATTGGCAACCACCCAGTCCATGGTGCCCCACCATGAATCGCTTAACCGGTATTCCGGCCCGGCACCCATGTGGCTGAATGGAAAAAGATTGACGCGCAGGGTGTCAAAGCCACCCGTCCGAATGACTTCAAAATATTCTTTCTTGAAGCGTGCTTTGTTGAAGGATTCCCAAATGGGATCGTACCCGAGCACGTTTACGCCGCGGCCCAACTGTTGAGGGAAATCAAAAACGTCCCTGTTCCCGTCGGCCGCCTTGACCGCAAGGCCGGACGTAACCCACAAGAAAAGAAAAAGCAGGCAGAAAATCAGGTTTCGGTGCAGGCAAATCCGGTTCAACAAAGACATTTTCATATGAAAATAAGAAAAACCACCGGCCGATCCCGGCCGGACCAAAGTTCTGAAAAACTTTACTTTGTGGCAGCCTATTAGACTCCACGGCAACTGTCACGACGTCAAATGGAGGACGCGCAACTACTTCAAAAGTATAGTAAGCGCGGATACGGACCCGATCCGGGCAATTCTCATGTCGATTGCGCCGATGCCCGAGAGTTCGGCGGCACACTGACCGCGGCCAGCGAAGGGCCGGGCAAAGGCGCCACGTTCGCCCTCGAATTGCCCGTGACAGGAATATTTCGCGCGGCGATCCGCCGACCACAACAGCCGGTGATCCCCGGCAGGTTGCGCCGGGCGGTTAATCCAGGTGCAGAATTCCACGTTGCAAGGCGGTGGTGGCGGCTTGGGTACGGTCGTTGACTTTTAGTTTTGCAAGGATGTGGCCGACATGCAGTTTGACGGTTACTTCGGCGATTTGCAGGGCGCCGCCGATTTCCTTGTTGCTCTTCCCGCTGGCAATAAGTTTGAGGACATCAAGTTCGCGCAAGGTGAGTTCGGCGTGGGTCATGCGTTCGGCGAGGCGCGCGCCGATGGCCGGCGAGATGCAACGTTTGCCAGCGTGGACGGTACGGATGGTGTCAATCAATTCCTCGCGCGCGGCGGTTTTGAGCAGATAGGTGCGCGCACCGGCCTGGAGGGACCGGTAGATGTCTTCTTCCCCATCATGCGTGGAAAGCATGATAATGGAGGCGTCAGGAAATTCCTTGCAGATGATTCCTGTGGTTTCCACGCCGCCCATGCCAGGGAGTTTTAAATCCATTAACACAATGTCCGGGCGATGTTGCCGAAAATTGGCGATGGCCTGCTGGCCGGTGGAGGCCTCAACTTCGACGGTCATGTCTGGTTCGATGTTGATCGAGCCAACGAGACCCATGCGGACGACGAAATGATCATCCACAACCATGATGCGAATTTTTTCCTTCATGAGTTGAAATTTATTTTGGGCTCGCGCCATTTTGGTCGGGCGCCGTCAGCTCGACTCGGCTGCTCAAATCTCCGACCGTTTCGCCAAGCGCCACCCTGGTGAGGGTAATAAGGACTTCGGTGCCGCCGCCAGGCTGGCTGTCGAGTGCGAAGCGCCCGCCGATCTTCTCGGCCCGTTCCCGCATGTCGAGCACGCCGAAGTGTCCGCCACTCGCCGAACCGACGCTCCGCAAGTCGAAGCCGGCGCCGTCGTCATGGATGCGGAGTTGAACCTGTTTCGTTTCATAGTTCAAACTGACGACGATTTTTTTTGCGCGGGAATGTTTGAATGCGTTGGCCAGCGCTTCCTGCGCGATGCGGAGAAGGTTGTGTTCGGTGAGCGCGGGAAGTTTTTGGGGCGCTCCGGAAGACTGGACAACAATCTCGATACCGGTGCTGGCAGAAAGTGGCGCGACCATTCCCGCCAGCGCGGCGGCCAAGTTGCTGTTTTCCAGCAGATGAGAGCGCAAATCCCATACGGACCGGCGGGCTTCCGAAAGACTGTGGCGAGCCATATTGCGGGCCAGTTCAAGTTGCTTAAACGCGACCTGGGGCGATTCACGGAATTGCGCCTCGACGGTGCCCAATTGAATGCTGATGGCGGCGAGTTCTTGTTCGAGTGTGTCGTGGAATTCCCGCGCGATACGATCGCGTTCTTCGAGGACGCCCTCGCGCCAGACCTTTTGCTGGATGATCTGGGTTTGTTGGCGGACGCGACGATCCAACACCACGACCCAGGCCAACCCGGCGAGCATGACGAAACTCATGATCCCGAGCGTCCAGAGTAAACGGGACAAAGTCCACCACGGTGGCTGATGGATGACGGCGATATCGGCATAGGATCGTAACAGAACCTGGACGGACTCGGGCGGCGAGTAAGGAATACTGGACACGGATATCTCCCTCGATCGTGAGATCCCTGGAACCCATTTTCCCGGCGACTGGGCGATAAATATCCCGGTGATAGCAAGCTGGCTACCAATTTGGAGCGACTTGAATCGTTCGTCGGCTTGCGAGCTTTCGATACTCGCCGTAAAAATTGAATTGGAAGACTGCAGAACCAGGGTTTGCCGTCCCGGACTATCAATGAGATTCACCAGGCTGGTTTTCAAATGGATAAGCACTCCTTCAAAATTCTCCGGGGAGTTCAGCAGGGTTTCCAAGTCCGTTGGAATGGGCGGAGGCGGTTCGCCATGGCCCAGGGGTTGAACCGTGGCGTCCTCCAAGATCGGAACGTACTGTCCAAGTGCGGAATAGCCCGAAATTATTACCCGATCGCCAGGAACAAGCTTTGCGGGTTGGGCCAGCAGCACACAAAGTCCAAATCCTTGACTCTGGATGAAGAGAGTACCATCGGACTTTTGCAGGGTTACCACTCCGTTGACCTCGACCCGGTTACCATAATAGCCACTGGAGTTAAACCGGGCCAAACCGGCGATAGATACCTCCTTCGGTCGGCTGCGAGAGGGTTGTTCAACAACAACATCCGCCAGACTCGAAACGGCCAGCCAGGGAACGCGCAATTGACCTTTCATATTGTATCTGGAATAGCACACGCCACGCAAACGGACGGTGGTATCGATCAACTTTGTCGCGTCAGATTCTTTAAGATTTTTGACGTACACCATGACCCGCTGCCCGTTCATGGCGAGGTTCAAATAATGTCTCTCATGGAGAACAGTAGTTGAGCGAACAACTCCGCCCACTTCTATCCACTGGCTGTCCTCCAAACCCGTGAATAATTGATCAACGGAGACCTGGCGTGGGACCGGCAATTGCCCCTTTCCCAAAACACGGATGCCTGACGCTTTAACTATGGGAGCGTAGTCGCCTTTGTCACTGAAACCTTCCACGGCAATCTCCTGACCGGCGGCGATGTTTATGCTTACGTTGGTGGCAACCAGGAGAAATATGCCTGCGGTGGCATCCTGTAAAAATAAATTGTGCAGCGGTGCATCGTAGTACGTCACGGTACCATGAAGACGAACCGGAAAGCCCTTTTGTGCCTTCTCCGGGTCCAATCCACGGATTTGCTGTGCGTTTGTCAGACAGAGCGAAGCGGCCGCCGCCGGAGCTGATGCAGGTTGGGCGACGGCTAACGCCGGGACAAGAAGCAGCAGGAAAAACAAGCCCAAGGCGTTTGCGTTGAGCAGCCGGGCGGAGGACGTTTCGCAAACTTCGGTCGTTGCGGCGACAGATTCCAAGAGCTTCAAACCAGAGCCAAAACTGCTGCCAGCAACAGGGTATGCTCGCGTGACTTCTCCGGGCTCAGACACTCCCGCTCTGACTCTTATCGCTTTATACACAACGGATTAAATAGACGGGATTCTCATGACGGTTAGTGATACTACACCAAAATGCACCAGATTTATACTATTCGAAAGTAGTAACTCAAAGCTAAACCAATGCAATCGTGACAGGAAGCGAGGCGCATGCAAAGGTAGCGTGTATCCTGATTTAACGACAGTTGATAACAAATCATTCGCCACACAACCATCCTAAAAACCGCGTTATGGAAAAGAAATTATTTAACTCGATCGGGATCCGAATGGCTGCCCTGGTTGCCACGGGCTTGCTCACAGGCCTTTCAACCTCGGCAGACACCATCCTTATCAGCCAAAACTTTGACACTCCATTTGGGACCACCCAAAGCATTGCCTATACCTATTTCGGTGGTGATATAACAAACACTGCCGTTGGCGTTGTCGCTGGCGCAGGAACTAATGGCACCTCGGCACTTGAGCAGACTAACATGGCTGCGGCTTTGGGTAATGGTTACGGCTATGCTGCCGCAGTATATCAAGAAACTGGTTTAACCGCGAACACAAATGCAGCTCCTGGCGCGTATACGCTTTCATTTGATGCGAGAACCTCAGATCCCGCCGCAAATCACGTCGAAGTTCGCTTGATCGATCTAAACGGTGGCACCTTGGACACAGCCCCAACCCCTCCCGGTTATGGCAATGACCTTGTTTTAAACACCACCTACACACATTACAGCATGAAATTGGATGACACGACTGTTTGGCACGGTCAAAATGGAGCACCGCCATTCAATCCTGTTACGTCCCAGTGGCAGTTTCTGTTCCAAGCCAATGGCGGTGGCGGCGGAATTCCCCCCGTATGGACCATGGATATTGATAATATCCAGGTCACGATGACTAACATCGCACCGACCGCCCCGCCGGTAACGATCTATCCGCCGGTCAAGGTTCCCCAAGGCTTGAATTTGTATGCCGGCACCGCCGTGAATGGCTTCTATGACCGGCAGGAAGTGGCGTCGGTTCAATCCACCGGCCTGGGCTGGGTCGGACGTGCCACGGCAGGCAACCCGGTTAGTTATTCTTTCACGGTGAACAGCGCCCCCACCAATTCGGCGCTGGCCTCATTCCAAATGTATCTGGTGCCCAATTTCCCACCATCTTCAGCGAACGCTAATGCACCAGACTGGTTTGCCACCTCGATGGTGGAAACGTTCCTTGTCGGCAACTCCACCAATGCGGTTCTCCGATTTGCTTATAAGGTGAATGAAACGGCTGGAAACGCCATGCTTCTAGGCAATGCCCCTTACACGAATGCTCCGGGAAGCTGGGACGGGGTCACTACCCCCTATTATGAATCCGGCGCTCTGGGCTCGGTCACGAATAACAGCGTCCTGGGCACCTGGACGGTCAAGTTCACGTCCGGCACGAACGTGACGTTGATTGCCCCGAATGGCACCAACACAGACTTAATCATCCCTTCCTACAACGCTCCATCCTTAGCCGAAAGCACCAGTTTCAACGTATCTTTATCCATGCAGGCTGAGGATCAGGGTGCCATGAATCAGTCCTTTAACTATGGTAATTTTGCCGTCGCGGGTGTGCTCAATCCATTCAGCGATAATTTCCTGGCTGATAGCAAATTGAATACGAACGTTTGGAACAACAGTGTGGCGATTAGCCCCGCCAATGTGTTTGTCTCCGATGGGCATCAAAAACTGGTGACGTGGTCACAACCTGCCAGTGGTTTTGCCCTCCAGGATGCTGGCCAAATTAGGGGTACCTGGAATAATTTAAACCAGGGACCGAAACCAACACTGTCTGGCCTCTTTAGTCAGGTTGTTTCCTCCAACGAATTGCCCGCTGGCAACAATGTGTTCTTCCGCCTCATTAAGCGAACCTACTCCCAGTTGCAGGTATTGCTCCCGGGCGAAACCAACGCGCCCGGCACTGTGAGCGGCAAGATTGGCACCCCCACGCCGGTGAACAACAGCACTGACGTCCACTTCACCGTCAACGCCTGTGACAGCACTTGGAACATCGTCAACGCCTCCGGTGACCTTATCCACCTGACCAGCAACACCGATCCGCAGTTTGTGGGTCAGAGTGATACCGCGCTGGCTAATGGCACGGTGCAGATGATCGGAGACTTCCTTACTTCAGGCACGCAAACCGTTACGGTCACGGACGCCAGCAACACCAATATTACAGCGGGCGTCAGTTCGCCCGTCACGGTTAACTGACCTTAAAGGCGCGAAGATTGCAGAATGCAGCCGGTTAAGTACAGCGGGTACTGGCAAAGGCCAGTACCCGCCGAAATTTAATGAGACTCAACATCCTGGTGTGATGCCAAATAAAGACGGAATCGAACAGTCAGGCGGACGAGCCAAACTCAAACCACCGGTTTATAGTCTGAGATTGGAAGGCTTCACGTTGATTGAGCTACTGGTGGTCATTGCCATCATCGCCATCCTGGCGGCGATGTTGCTTCCCGCGCTGGGGGCGGCCAAACAGCGCGCTCAGGCGGC
>JANWKE010000037.1 GCA_025451535.1 Verrucomicrobiia bacterium | reverse complement strand
CGACCTCATTTTCGTGCCGTCGTGCATCCGGACTGGAATGCTTTCGCGCCAGTCGCAGCGCTTTGAACAGACAGGCCAATGTTTCGCAGAAGTTCATCAGTGCCCCGAAGCGGCGGTCCTGCCATTTACCGGCGGCAACCCGCCGCCAACCCGGCGGCAGGCGGGAAAACACCGGTTCAACGCTGCCTTGCAAGTCCGGCGGAACCGGTTCGGTGGTGGTGCTGAAAATAACGGCCCGGACGTTGTGGCCCTTCTGTCGCAGGGCGCGCATCAGGGCCACCGAGTTGGGCCAGTCGTGGGCCGGATAATGCGCCTGGGGACTGATGAGAATGACCATGGAATTTTTAGAGCGTGTCTGAAAAATGGCAGGAGACAAGGGGAGGAAGCTCCTTTTTCCCAAGCGCGTGGGGAATGCTTGAAAAAAACTGAGCCTCGTTACCTCGACTCCTGCTCAAAATGGAGTTTTCAGACACGCTCTTGTTTTGGGGTTCTGGACTCGGCGGTCAACAGTTGCCGCAGAATGGCCTCGTTCGCGTTGACGGCCTGCTCCTGGTTGAAACGCCTCTTGGCCGTATCCCAAGCGCGTCTCACCAGGGCTCGATTGCGGTCCGCGTGTTCCACAGCCTCCAGCATTGTCTTTGCCAAAGCACGTTCGTCCCGGACATCGCAAAGGTATCCGCTCCGGCCTTCTTCCAATGTCCACGGCACGCCGCCGCTGTCGCGACCCGCCACAACCGGCACGCCGCACGCCATGGCTTCCATGAGCACCAGCGGGTTGGCTTCAACCAAGGAAGGATGGACCATCAGATCCGCTTCGGCCTCGAGAAAGTTCAGAACTTTCTCATAAGCTGTGCTGCCTTTGAAAACCACACCTTCATGGAGCCGGCGGCGGCACGCCCATTGTTCCGCCGCCTCGCCTCTTCCCAACTCGCTGCCAAACAGCGCGAGCCGGACGGATGGGTGCCGATGGCGCACCACTTCAAACGCTTTCAACAGCGTGTTGATGTTTTTTATTTTGCCCCAGCCGCCGACGCTGCAGAGATTGAAGGAATCCGGCCGGGAACCTGCCTGTTGCAAGCGTCGTTCGCCGCGGGCGAACACTTCCGGCATCAGTCCGTTGGGCACCACATCCACTCGACCTTTGGGCCGGAAATAGTTCTGGATGTGCCGCGCGGTGTACGGTGAAACACAAACTAGGCGCTCGGCTTTGCGAATGACCCTCCATGCCACCGCCAGGTGATAGATCATCCACCAGTTTTTTGAGATCCAAGTGTAGCGCCAGGGCGTGTCGTGACAGGTGACCGCCGTCGGTATGCCGCACTGCAACGCCGCCCAGGCATGTTCCCGGGTCCACTGGGCGCTGATGACATCCGGCGGATCACGACGCACGGCTTCGCGGACCAACTGGCATTCAGTGCGATAAAAGTCCAGCATATAGTAGCGGGCGCGTCTTTTGGGAATCACGTGGATCGACAGGGCGGCACCATGCAAATCCTGAATTGTGGCCACCGACGGATCAAGACAGAACACAGACACTTGATGTCCGCGCCGCAACCAGCCGCGCACCAGCGCCGTCACCGACGGAGCCGGGACACCTCGAATGGCCGGCAGTTTCGCCCGGGAGGCGGCGTCCAAATGGTCGGCCACCTCGTGCGGCAGGAACGGACTGACAACGCCGATGTTCATTGGTTTGCCGGCCGCGCCTGGCGGGGTGGTGGCACCGTTCCGCGCGAAGCGTAAAGAACGCCTCGCCGCAAATACGGCATTCGAACTCCGATTACAAAAAATCCCGGGGAATGGCCAATGCCATAGCCGAGCTTTGCCAGGCGCTTCGCGAATTCCTGGAAGTCCAACCTTTTGTGATAGGTGCAAATCGACAAGCGCAACTTGCCGGCCTCTCGCAGCAGATTTTCAGCCCCCTCCAGAACATCACCCTCGGCTCCTTCCACGTCCATTTGCATGAAGTTCGGCTGAGGTCGTTTCGCCAGAAAACTGTCCAGTCGGATTATCCCATCCGCATTCCGGGAGCCAAGCGCCAGAGGCACGATCTCCACTTTTTCACGCCACGGCTCCATGGTCAGCCGCAAGGGTTCAACCCAATTCGAGTCCGGTTCAAATAGATAAGCCTTGGACAGGCGCTCGATCTGGCTCAGGCAAAAAATTCCGTCGGATGCGCCCACGAAAACGGCCACGTCTCCGGCATCAATCATCTGTTGCCCGCACGCATAACAATGGGGAGACCGGGGATCCTGTTCCATCCGGGCGATGGCTACCGACCGCTGCACACTTGCCGGGTTGGCAGTTCCGGGGAAAAAAATCCGATGACCGTTCACGCGGGCAACCCACATACCGCTGGCGGCCTCCCGCTCGACCGGCACATCTTCAGGCCGGTATTGTTGCACCCAATCATAGGGCGGAGTCATGCCCACCGGCAGTTCCTGCGAGGGATGCGCCGTCAGGAATGCCAGCACTTCGCGGACTTCCGGGTCGGTGCTGGTTCCATACTGACGCCGGATTCGCTCCCGCAAACCTCTTTTGCGCTGCAAATACCACAGCCTTTGGGGAACTGCCTTTAAGCCCGATTCACGGACGATCCTCAAAATTTGCGACATATTGGGGCGGATTTACCATTCCGAGCCGCACGACGTGTCAGTTGGAACTTCAGCTGATGCTACCGTCTGTCTCCGATTTGTCCAGCCTCCAGAACCCCGATGCCCGGCTGGACGACGGTTCCAACCCGGTTTTCCCGGATTCGCTTCACATCTCAATGCCGGCGACATACAATGAAACAGCAAAAAAAGTTTTGTAAATGTTGGAAGTGAGAGTGATGGTATAGTTTGGTGGGACGCCCGTCCTCCGCAGTGGGTTGCTACGGAGGGTGGAAGGCTACCGACGAACCGGTCTTGGCGCGTCAAAGCTTGGCGACGACGGGTCGCGAGGATCACCGCAGAGCGGGACAGGCTGCTCGCCCCACCGGAAATGGCAAACTGTACCACTACCGCCGCGGGTGATTGTCAAACCGTGGGACGGGGATAAAGTTACGGTGAAGGTTGCCTCAGTTTATAAACAATAATTCAAATTGAAAATTCCGGGTAAAAATATAAAAACCGGGCTCGTTCTGGCGTCACTTTGGGCGGCGGCCGCCGTGTTCGCCAACGGGATTTGGTTGTCATCCACCAACAGCCTGACCTATTTGGGCCAGCAAACCAATTTCGGCAGTGGATCAATAACCAATCCGTATTACGGGGATTTTGATTACATAATGGGAAACAAAGTTCCGGCCAAAACTGCTGTTAATTTGGGCGCGGGTGTCTTTTGGACAAAAGGATGGGCTGGTCAAAGTGGTGTTTCCGCAATTCCCGCTGGCGTTACCCTTCAAGGTGATGGTGAAGGGCTAACCACAGTCCGCAGAGCGACAAATTATGCCGGATACGCGCAGCGACTCTACAACACCCTGTTTTCCGGCAGTTCCAACATAACGGTTTGCAATTTGACGGTTGACAACAACGCCTTTGATTATGTCGCGCATGGCTGGACGAATGCCCTGCTGGGTGTGTCACTTTTAGGAAGCGGAAACACCCTGGAGCACGTTACCGACCTAAACGGGTTTGGCTACGCATACGGTTCAGGACCCGAAGGATTCCAGTTGTCGGTAGGAGGTAACGGACAAAGCGGCAACAAGGTAATTGGTTGCACCGTGTCAAATTTCCTCGGACATTATGGTGACGGTATTGCGGCAGTCGGAGATTGCCTGGTTGAAGGCAACCATGTTTTTTTTCCACCTCAACCAGCGGGAGTTCCTGGCTATCATTTGTTCGGGATTAATGTGGTTGGCTCCAGCCGCGGCAGCCTGCTCATCGGCAACTATGTTTATGGCGGCACGGACGGGTTCCACAACGACACCGGCGGGGACACCAACCTGGTCATCGCCAACAATGTTTTTGAAAATATTTGTCAAGGTGTCTACCTGAGCGGCGATGAAAGGCCGTACAATTCGGTGACTATTTCCCACAACCTCATGACACAAGAGACAAACTACACAGTTTACCATGCCCAGATGTTCCTCATTGACATTGGAACCACGCAGGCAGGGCAGACCAACCAAACTATTGTTGTGGATGGCAACATCATTCGTTATTACAAGGATGTTCCCTTCACCAGTGACGGCAGCCAGGGTGCGATATATGTTTATGGCGGCCCAAATCAATTGAACGAAAACATCTCAATCATCAACAACCAAATAGACGCGAGGATGCCGGTTGAATTTACCGGCCCCATTTCAAATCTCTATGCCAGCGGCAACATACCACTGAATGGAACCAACTTTGCAGTCGCAAATGGACATCCCGGCTTGACCAATGTCGCCGGGAGCCAGGCTGGGAGCCAACAGTGATTGACTCCGCTGCCGGTTTCAATGGATTTGGTTGATAAGCAAGGCAGCCTCCCGCGCGCCTCGCGCGCATGAATCTTTGCACATCACTTCATAGCCAGTTACGGCGAGTGATTCCCAGTCACATGCTCACTGCGCGCTGATGCGATAGAAGCGTTCAGGATAATTTGTCCATCCGGGATCGCTGAAATAGAGGGCGCCGTTGGTGAGTGTGCCAGCGAGCAACGGAGCCCACATCGGGTTCGCCAGGTTGGTGCAAGCCTCGACGACAATGGGGATATTGGCAATGCCGGTGATGTTAAAGCCAAACTGATTCGATTGCACCCCAAAGCTGCCATCCCCTGTTTGTATCACCGGATTCCACAATACCACCGGCAGACCGGCAAAAGGATTCGTCCAGCCGGTGGCGCCCGGCAGATAATAAACCGTCCCGGGAACGCCCGGGAATACCGTGGAATCGGCGGTCGGCGCATTACCCAGAAAATAAATCCGCGTCAGGCCGTTGTCTGCCCCGAATGCATACCCCCCAAGACTGGCGACGCCACCGGAGATCATCACGCTGGGCAGGCTGCTGCAATCGGCAAATGCACCAACGCCGACATTTGGAACGCCACTGCCGATCACGACACTGCTCAGGCTCCCGCAGGCGCTGAACGCGTAGTCTCCGATGTTGCCGCCGCCAATGGTCAGATTGGCGAGATTGGCGCAGGAATAGAACGCATTGACTCCGATGCCAGCGATCTGGCCGGGAATGATGATGCCGGTCAGACTGTTGCAGAAGGCGAAGGCAAAATTCCCGATATTGGTGACGTTGCTGCCGATCGCGACGTTGCTCAGGCTGCCGCAGTAACCAAACGCGAAGTCTCCAATGTTGCGGCAGTCAATCGTCGCGCTGACAAGATTGCTGCAGGAACAGAACGCAGCGTTTCCGAGGTTGAGCACATTTTCCGGAATGGCGATGCCGGTCAGGTTGGTGCAGAAATTGAAGGCCAAATTCCCAATGTTGGTAACGCCGTTGCCGAGTACGACATTGGTCAGTCCCCCGCAGGAACCGAACGCAAGGTCTCCGAGGCTGGTGACACTGTCGGGAATGGTGATGCTCGTCAGGCCGGTACAATACTCGAACGCATTGCTCCCGATGCCGGTGACGCTGTCGGGAAAGGTGAGGCCGGTCAGGCTGGAGTCGAAAGTGAAGGCAAAATTTCCAATATTGGTGACACCGGCGCCGAACACGACGCTGTTCAGGCTCCCGCAGGAATTAAAGGCATAATCGCCGATGCTGGTGACGCTGTCGGGGATCACAACGTTAGTCAGCATGGGGCAGAAATAGAACGCCCGTGGGCCGATCCTGGTTACCGGCAGACCACCTAGCGTGCCGGGTATCGTCAGGGCACTAGCCAGGCTGCCGGCAAAGCCAGTGATGGTGATCGCGCCATTGTTGGTGGTCGTGCGGAATGAAAAAGTTGCTATTTGAGGCCCATAGCCGGTCACCAGGCCCCCGTGACTGTTGGTGGCGGTAAAACCGGGATTGAAAATGCCGATGTTGGTGTAAATATGCGACGGATTTTGCGCGGTGCTGGTGGCGCCGTCACCGAAATTCCAGTGCCAGCCGACAACGGTGTTGCCCAGGCTGTCAATATTGGAGGAGGTGAATTGAATGGCCAAAGGCACCACGCCGTTGGTTGGACTGGCGGTAAAGAAAGTGAACACGTTGGTGCCGGCAAGCCGGTAGAAACGCCTGGAAAAATTCGTCCACCCGCGGTCGAAAAAGTTGAAAAAGCCGTTGGACAGGGTGTTGGTGGCCACGGGGGTCCAGAAAAGATTGGCCGGATTCGTGGTGGCTTCCACGATGATCGAACGATTGGTTGCCCAGGAAATGGTAAAACCAAATCCGTTGGTTTTTACACCCAGGCCAAAGTTGCTGCCCAAAATCACGGGATTCGGCAGATACGTTGCTACTGCGGGCAAACCGCCAAAAAAATTTGTCCAGCCGGTGGTGCCTGGCACATAATAAACCGTCCCGGAAGCACCTGAGAACACCGTGTTATCCGCCCTCGGCGCATTACCTTGAAAAGAAATCCTCATCAGGGGGTCCAAGATGAACGCAATTCCCCCAATGCTGGCGACGCTGCCGGAGATAGTTACGTTGGTCAGGCTGCTGCAATAACCGAAAGCGGCAGCTCCGATGTTGGTGACACTGCCGCCAATCGTAACACTGGTCAGCCCACTGCCCAAAAACGCATAGGCTCCTATGCTGGCGACACTGCCGGGGATCGTCACGCTGGCCACACTGGTTTCATTTTCAAAGGCATAGTTCCCGATACTGGTCACTGGCAGGCCATTGATCGTGTCGGGGATGGTTACCGTGGTGTTGGTACCGTTGTATCCCGTGATGGTGATGGTGCCATTGGTAATGATATAGATGAAATTGTTCGCGGGCATGAAGGCCTCAACCTCCACATCGGCCAGGGCAAAACGATTGCCCAACGAACCGGCAGACCGCTCAAAGCCATTGAAATAAATGGACCCAACCACATTGGTGAAATAGGGCGCCAGAGGCAGAGTCGCCAGGGTCTGGCCGTTGAGTGAATAGGAAAAGGTCCCATCGGGATAATCAAGGAACAGCGAGTTGGTCATGACGGTCCCGGCCAGCGAACCCCAGTTGCCGATGGGGACCTGTGCGCCGGTCCGGTTCGTCAGCGCAATAATGGAGCCGGTATCCGTAAAAAAGATGAGCGGGTTGTAATTCGTGTTTGGATTGGAAGCGGGGACAGAAAGCTGAAACATGCCCGGGCCGGTGTTCGTCGCCGCAATCCACATGTTCCAGGTCACCCGGAGCGTTTGGTTGGTTTGCACCGAGGACAAAATCCCCTCGTATTGGTTTTCGTTGGTCGACACTGTTTTGTTGGTCGTCACTGAATTGTTAAAAAGCGCCCAGGTGTTTCCGAGGAAATTGCTCACGGTTATTGCCGGCGACCCGTTCTGGACCGAAGTAACAACCGAGGCGCTCGCCGGTCCGAAGCGAGGTGTGTAATTGGTGCTGGTCAAAACCGTGCCATTGACAAAGGGCTGGAAATTATCGAAGAACAGAACTTGTGCCAGCACACTGCAGGTGGAGGCAGCCGAGAGCAACGCTCCCAGCAGGCAGAATTGAATTAGAGATCGTCTAATTTTCATGGCTGGTTAGGTTGTCCGTGACCGAAAGCATAATATGGTTGTGCACTGCGTCATTTGCTTCCAAAGACAAGTCTCGCTTCGACTTAAGCTCAAGCATTATTGAGGCCACACCGATGAGCCCCTGGCCTGGGCAAAAGCCGCGGATACGAACGGACTTCACCTCCTTTATCTTTTGTCCCGAGCCGCTCGGTCTCTTTCCCCGGCGACCAGCCAACTCAACACTTTGTAAGCGCCCGTCAAGGGTCACTTTGATCGCGAGGTCACTTCGACCACCATATCCTGTTTACGCGCCATAATGCAACTCCCGATCGTGGCCGGTGCGCACTCAAACGAACAACAGCTGAAAACAACAGCTGATTGCCCTTTCATATTGATCGGGTGAAGGCTTCAAGTAATGACTGCTCAGGTTTCAGAAACCATCCGCATGTCGGGAAATGGAATCATCGGGTTGAAGGCAAACGCTGCCGGCCAATCGCAAGTTACTTCAGTCCAATAATTGTCCGGTCGCGGCGGTAATGGCAGGTGGGCCGGCTGGCACCACAGTACGCATAAAACCGGAATTCCCGAAAAGGCCTGACCCAGCAACGGAAAAATTGGCCGCGCTGGATTCATGCTATCAAAATATTACCTGGTTGCTGATATTCATGTCTGCCCGCACTGAAATTGCACTGATATCAATCCACGGCTGACAAATCGAACGGCCTACCATAACATCGTGTCCCGTTTCGGCACGTGCGTTGATTCAATGATTGAAGCGGTTGCGACCCTGCTGCAATTGGAGGTGCACATGCTTTCCTGCACTGGTCCAGTCCCCAGAACCCATACGCCCGGCTGGACGATGATTTAAACCTCGATTGGGCGCAACATCCCACTACCACCGTAGCGCCGCCGTCCCGGCGGCGGGTTCCCGCAGCGTCCCGCTGCGCAAATTGCGGGTTGAGCTTGAGGCACGCGGCGTGACACCGCCCGAACTCGCCGGCGAGGACGCCCACGCTACGATTTTGCCCGACGAGGATGGTGGTGATGTCAAATTGCGCCCACCCCGATTTTCCGGATTCGCTCCACATCTCGATGCCGCCGGCATACAATGAAGCAGCAAAAAATTTTGGTAAATGTTGTTCCAACTAAAAATGCCAATTTAAAGATCGGATATTTGGAGTGAGAAAGAGATTGTCAAAGCGTGGGAAGGAGATAAAGTTACGGTTAGTGTACCCTCAGTCTATAAACAAAAATTCAAATTGGAAATTCCGGGTAAAAATATAAAAACCGGGCTAGTTCTGGCATCACTTTGGGCGGCGGCCTCCGTGTTTGCCAACGGGATTTGGTTGTCATCCACCAACAGCCTGACCTATTTGGGCCAGCAAACCAATTTCGGCAACGGAACAATAACCAATCCATATTATGGGGATTTTGATTACATTTTAGGCCATCTGGTTCCGACAAATACAATCGTTCATTTGGGTGCTGGGACCTTTTGGACGAAAGGTTATTGCCCTGCGGGCGACAGCCTAATCGTAATTCCTTCCGGGGTTACCATACAGGGTGATGGACAGGCAGTAACCACGATCAAACGGAGCTCAATTTTCACCAACGTGAATCTAACAGTTTTACATTCACCGTCTTCAAACGTTTCGGTGCATGACTTGACCGTAGATTGCAATGCCTCAGCTTATGCGTTGAACAGTTGGACCAATGCCGTTATCGGAATTCAACTTACCGGGAGTGGTGAAACGATTGAGCATGTCACCATTGTCAACGGATTTGGCATAGAGTTTTTCAACGAAGGGTTTCAGATGATCGTTGGCTCTTATGGGGAGGGTAACAATAAAGTCATCGGTTGCACCACATCGAATTTTCTTGGAAACTATGGTGACGGGGTGCAGCCGGTGGGAGATTCTCTCATTGAGGGCAACTCATTTTATTTCCCGGTTCAGCCGGCCGGCGTGGCGGCACATCAGTTGTTTGGCATCAATGTCTGTGGCTCCGCCAAAGGAACTATTGTCATTGACAATTATGTTTATGGTGGTGAAGACGGCTTCCACAACGATACGGGGGGGGATGCCAATCTGGTCATTGCCAACAACACCTTTGAGAATGTTTGTCAGGGTGTTTTTCTTGCAGGCTGCTCGGGCCCCTATAAATCAGTGATCATTGCCCACAACACCATGACCATGGAAACCAATTACACGGTCTATCATGCGCAGCAGTTTCTCGTCACGGTTACGGGTTACTATCCCGGCGAAACCAACCAGAACATCGTGATCGATGGGAACATCATGCGTTTTTACCATGATGCTCCCTTCACGAGCGATGGAAGCCAGGGAGCTCTATTTTTCCCTACGGCCGCAGGAAGCCTGAATAATAACATATCGGTGGTGAACAACCAGATCGATGCGAGGATGCTTTGCAGAGGTTATGGGGCAATTTCCAACCTCTACGTTTCCGGCAATATTCCATTGAATGGAAGTTCCATTCCAGGTTTAACCAACTCCCTTGCCGGGCCCTAGCGATTGACCCCGCTGCCGGTTTGGATGGATTCGGCCTGAGAAGCAAAGTCATGTCACCCTCTCATACGGTGCGCCCGGCACCACAGCTGGAGACCTCTGCAAAACTCGATTTCAGGTAGCAGCCGACGTGAGTCGGCTCCGTGTTTCCGCGATTTTGGAGTGAGATGAGAGCCCCGTTCTAAATCGGGGCTGCTTCAGTTTTTCGGAGGTCTCATCAGGATATTCTCCTTTAGACTTTCAAACCGGCGATGAATTCTGATATTCACTTTTACCTGCATGAAAATTGCATTGGTGTCCATGGAAACCCGGCAAACCGAACGGGCTTACCATGAAACCATGCCCCGCTTCGGCAGGAACCCCTCGCCGGAATGTCTACGCCTGGCCGGCCCCCCCCACCCACATCCGGCGGATCGCCCTTAAAGCCAATCCCATTGACAAATACAATGGAAAAAATATAGTTTTCCCACCTTACGTTTCGGAGGCCATGCCCGCCCGAGCGGGGTGGAATGATTCAAGCCTGGTTTGCCGCGAACATCATGAGAGCAATCGAATCCAATGCCGACATCGAGCCATGCCTTGCCGTGGTCATGCCCGTGTATAACGAGGCCGGCACCGTTTCGGAAGTCGTCAACCAGGTTCTCGCGCAACGGCCAGTGCAGCAATTGGTGATTGTGGACGACGCGTCCACGGATGGCACCTGGGAGAAACTTCAGGCCCTGGCTGAAGGCAAACCGACGATTCAACTGACGCGGCACGCGCGCAACCAGGGCAAAGGCGCCGCCTTGCGCACCGGTTTCCGCCTCGCCACCGCCCCGCTCGTGATTGTTCAGGACGCGGATTTGGAGTATGACCCGGCGGAGTATTACCGGGTGCTGGCCCCCATTTTGGCGGGCCGGGCGGACGTGGTTTTCGGTTCGCGTTTCCTCGGCGGCAGTCAGGGTCATCGGGTCCTCTATTACTGGCACTCGGTGGGCAACCGGCTTCTGACCACCCTCTCGAACATGGCGACCAACCTGAACCTGACCGACATGGAGGCCTGTTACAAGGCCTTCCGGCGGGAGTTGCTCCAGCAGATTGTTCTTCAGGAGGACCGCTTTGGATGCGAGCCGGAGATCACGGCCAAGGTGGCCCGCCTGCAGGCACGCGTTTACGAAGTGGCCATTTCCTACTACGGCCGCACGTACGCCGAGGGCAAAAAGATTGGATGGCGCGACGGTCTGCATGCCCTGTGGTGCATTGTTAAATACAACCTGCTGGTGCGTCCTTGATCCCGGGCCATCCCGCCGGGAGCAGCTCAAACTTGTAGCAGCGGACGTAAGTCCGCTCCAATTTAAAGCCCAACATCGGAAGATCGGTAGGGCTGACCTGCTGGTCAGCCGGGGTTAGTGAGCCAAACCACCAGCGGCGGCGCAGCGGCGCCGCCCTACGAAAATCAGTGCCAAGATGCGCCCACCCGACCGGGCAAAGATGTTTTAGCTTGGAAGCTTTCCGGCCAAGTGTTAAAAAATCTGAGTTTATTTGCTTTCATGCAAACTGTTTCCGTCGTCGTGCCCTGTTTTAATGAACAAGCCGTGCTGCCTGAATTGTTCAAGCGGTTGAGCGCGGCGGCGGCGACCTGGGGCATGGATTACGAAGTGATTTGTGTGGACGACGGCTCGCAGGACGAAACCTGGAAATTGCTCAAGCAACAACACGCCGCAGATTCGCGCTGGTGCGGGCTGTCCTTCGCCAGAAATTTCGGACACCAAACAGCCGTCAGCGCGGGCCTGTCCCACGCCAAGGGAGACGCCGTGGTTATCATTGACGCGGACCTGCAGGATCCGCCGGAGGAGGTGACCCGGTTGTTGGCCAAGTGGCGGGAAGGTTTTGAAGTCGTATTCGCTACGCGCAAGCGGCGGCTTGACCCGCTTCCGAAACGGGTTCTCGCCTGGGGCTTTTACCGGGTGCTGGCGAAGTTGACGCCGCTGCCAATGGCGCGCGACGCCGGCGATTTCTGTTTGCTGGATAAAAAGGTCGTCGCGGTGATGAAGGCCTTGCCCGAACGCAGCCGCTATTTGCGCGGGTTGCGAACATGGTGCGGTTTCCGGCAGGCCTCGGTGGAGTATGACCGCGCCGAACGCGCGGCGGGCAAGCCCCAATACACGTTCAGAAAATCCTTCAAGCTGGCCATGGACGGGTTGTTCTCTTTTTCCGCCATGCCGCTGCGGCTGGCGACCTATCTTGGCCTGTGGGTTTCCGGCTTCGCGTTTCTCGGTGCTGTGTTTACGTTCGCCCAGAAAGTATTCTCGGCGGAGTTTGCAAAAATCGGCTTAGCGCCCGATCCGGGCTTCCCGACGATTGTGATTTCGATCCTCTTCCTCGGCGGCGTGCAGCTAATCTGCCTAGGCATTCTCGGCGAATACATCGGCCGCATCTACGAGGAGGTTAAAGATCGCCCCCTCTGGATCCTCCGTGACAACACCGGCATCAGTCCCAACCCGCCATCGAACCCGAAATCCGTCGCCGGAAAGCCCTGATGTTTGTGAAAGAAATTTTTTTCCGGAACCGGCAGTTCATGCTTTACTGCGTCATTGGTGCCAGCGGCGTCACGCTGGGTTTCGGAATTTATGCTCTGCTGGTGAAAACCGGGCTGCTCGGTTACCAGGCGGCCAACGCCGTCAGCTACACCAGCGGTACGCTGCTCTCGTTTGTTCTCAACGCCAGGTTCAATTTCCGCGTGATGGATAAAGCCGCCCTTCGCCTGTTGAGTTTTTTCAGCGTCGCCTTTCTCGGGTGGCTGGCCTCCGCCGGGCTGCTGTATCTGCTCATTGGTCGCTACGGGTTCGATAAGTACCGTTCCCAGCTCGCCACACTCGTCATCGTGGTGCTGTTGCAATACAACTGTAACCGCCTGATCTCCTTCCGTAAAACCAGCTGAGAAAACGGATTTTTTTTCACGCCGCCGGCGATGACCCGCGTCGTTGCCGGATCTGCGTCGGCAGACTTATTCTCGTCCCCTTCACGCACGAAACGGATCAAACCCGGCTGCAGGATGGCGGCATGAACACGGACAAAGGCCATCTGAAAATCACCAGGTCTGTTCGCGAGGCATCAAACCAGTAGCCGGCAAATAAGTAATTCCTTATCAGTAATCGGAATTGATTTACCCTGCTGAAAATTGCTAGAGTGGTGGAATGGGAAACATGGAGTTGGATAATGAATTGGTGAAATGGAATGACCAGATGTACCGCGCCCATCCTACCCCGTATGCCAAGGGAGTTGCAGGCATTATTCAAAAAGCGCGTGTTAAGTCTGTATTGCGTTACGCCCGGATTCGCCCTGTCGATGCGGTATTGGAACTCGGTTGTGAAAGCGGCCACCTGCTGGTGGAGAGTCCTCCAGCCCGGCGTTTGGTCGGCGCTGATATTTCCGCGCTGGCACTGGCCGATGCACAGGCGCTCTTCCGTGCGTGCGAGCGTTCCGGAGAATTTTTCCAGGTCGATGCCCTGCAACCGCTGCCTTTCAAGCAGGGTGAATTCAATGTCATTATTTGCTCAGAGATGCTGGAGCATGTGCGCGACCCGCGCAAGGCGATGGAAAATATTCACGCGATTTGCTCGCGCGATACCCGTGTGGTGCTGACGGTGCCGATTGAGGCGCCGAAAATTAAAATCAAAAAAATTCTCGGCCGTATTGGACTACTGCGGGTGTTCTTCCCGGGCATCGAGGCAGGGCAGAGCGAGTGGCACCTGCAGGCATTTTCGCGCTCTATGTTGTTGGAGATGGCCAAGGACCTCTTTAGCTTGCAGGCAGGTCATCTGGTGTGGGGTGCCCATTACGTCGCTATATTTATCGTAATATAATCCAATGGAAGCGCGGTCATTACTGATAGTCGGTGGCGGTATCACCGGCCTTACGGCGGCGTTGCGCCTTTCGGCAGATCGAAACTTCTCCGTCACGCTCGTCGAAAGCTCCGACCATCTTGGTGGACTCGCGGCAGGTTTTCCGCTGTGCGGCACTTCGCTGGAACGGACTTATCATCATTTATTTCTGACCGACACGGCGATACTGGATTTGGTGACGGAGCTGGGACTGAAGGAAAAATTGATCTGGTGCGACAGTTCCATGGGCATTTTCCGCAACGGAAAAATCCACCCGTTCCGGACGCCGCAGGATTTACTGCGGTTCCCGCCCTGCAGTCTCGCCGGCCGGCTACGCACCGGCCTGGCTGCGCTGTATCTGAAGTATCAAAAAAACTGGCGTGGCCTCACGCGGCAGACAGCGCATGCCTGGATGACGCGCGCCTGCGGCACGAGTGCGATGGAGAGCATCTGGACCCCGTTGTTGAAGGGCAAATTCGACCGCCACTTTGACCGGGTTTCCATGGCGTGGCTCTGGGCGCGTATCCATATCCGCGCCAATTCGCGTTCCGGCGGCGGCGGCGAAAAACTGGGATACTTCCGCGGCGGCTTCAACGTCGTCACGGCCGCGGTGGAAAAGCAACTGCGTGAAAACGGCGTGGCAATCCGCACGGGCGCCGTGGTGGAACAATTTTCCGCGACGGAACGCACGGTGGTCGTCAATGGCCAATCCGTGCCATTTGACTTTTGCGTTTTCACCGGGCCCTCGCCGGCCTTCGCCAGACTATTGCCGGCGCAGGAATCGCTCAAGCCTTATGCGGTAAAGCTTCAGAGCATAGACTATTTGGGCGCGGTCTGCCTGGTGTTTACCAGCGATCAAAGCCTCGGCGATATTTACTGGGTCAACGTCAACGAACCCGGCGCGCCGTTCCTGGTCTTCATTCAGCACACCAACCTGGTGGACAAAAGCTGTTACGGAGGCAAGCATGTGTATTATGTCGGCGCGTATCTGCCGCCGGACGGTGAACGTTATACGCTGTCGGACGAAGCCCTGACAAAGCTCTGGTTTGGCTATCTGCCCAAACTGTTTCCCGGCTTCGATGCGGCGCGGGTGGAAGAAAAACACATCTTCCGTTTCCGCGCCGCGCAGCACATCGTGGACACAGATTACGAGAAAAAAATTCCCGAATACAGAACACCGCTGCCGGGGGTGTTTCTGGCGAATTTCTCGCAAATTTTCCCCGAAGACCGCGGCACCAACTTCGCCGTCCGCGAGGGAATCAAGATTGCCGGCCTGATTTTGGGCGACCTGCGCCGGTGAAGGATATAAACTGGAGTGAAAATGGAGGACGCGCAAAGCAAGGCGGCCATTGACGAACCGGGGCAAAGTCGCTCCGCCGGACGGCTTATGTTCGCTACCTGGATCCTGCTGTCGCTGATCGTTTGCGGCGTGGCCATCAGCCATCAGAGCTTCTGGATTGACGAGGCGTGCACCGCGGTGAATGCCGAGCAGCCCACGCTGAGAAAATGGTGGCAGGAAATGATGGTCATCAAAGGCTCGGACCTGCAAATGCCGTTCAGTATGCTGTTCGCCTGGGGTTGGGAAAAGCTGGTGGGCCCGGGTGAATTCGCCTTGCGCGCCGGCAACGTGCTTTGGTTTCTGCTCGGTGTGCTCGCGATGCTTCGCGTCCTGGCCGTCACGCCACGGTTGCAAAAGAGCTTCGCGCTCGTTCTCCTGAGCTGTCCGTTGGCCTGGCAATACCTGAACGAAGTCCGCCCTTACGTCCTGCAGATCGGTATGAGTCTGGTGGTTTTCTTTTCCTTGTATCGGCTCGGCTCGGAACACAAAGAAACGCGCGGGGAGCGCTATTGGATTATTGCCCTCTGTCTGGGGTCCTTGATTCTGGCGTCCAGCAGCATGCTGGCCATGTTGTGGCTCGGCGCCTACCTGGCCGCCACCATCCTGAGCACTTCCAGGGATCATTTGTGGCGGCTCGCAAGGGAATATTGGTTTTATTGGGGACTGACTCTCATGCTCCTCTTTACCTTGGGCATATATTACCTCTGGATGTTGAGAATTGGAGGGCGCGCCGCCATGCTGGAAGACACGGGTTTCAGAAACGTACTATTTATTTTCTACGAACTGCTCGGCTTCAGCGGGCTGGGCCCGGGACGACTGGCCATCCGCACTGATGGGGTGTCCACCTTCCTGCCCTGGTTGCCATGGCTGACCATTTATGCCGCTGTGCTCCTGCCGATACTGATACAGGGATGGAGGCAAATTGCCGCGTCCACTTCGTTGCGGACCAGGGTCTGGTGGGTGACCGCTTTTGCGGCCGTGGCGGGATTCATCCTGGCAGTGGGCATGGTCACTCAATTCCGGGTGTTGGGGAGACATTTTCTACCCGCGTTGCCCCTGGTACTGTTCGTGCTGGGAAGCGGGGTCACCGCCGTGCTGAACCGGGGAGGTTGGGTTGGGCGGATGGGCGTTGCGGCTTTCCTGGGGTTAAGCCTGTTATCCTGCCTGAGCCTGCGTTTTAGTGAACGCCATGCCAAGGATGACTATCGCGGCGCGGCGGCGCTGGGCCGTGAAGCATTGGCCCACGGTGAATCCGTCTGGTGGGATGCGTGTCGGGAGGGTGCTGAGGTCTATCATCTGCCCGTGAAGAAAACACCGGGAACACCAAACACGGCCCTGCTGCTGATTAATCCGAGCGCAAAGTTCCTTCAAACCCTGCCCCAGCCTGACTTGGTCCTGGTTTCGAAACCGGACTTATATGACAAGTACGGGGCGGTGGAGAATTATCTGCTCCGGTCGGGTTACCACCGCACGGCAACTCTGAGTGCCTTTACGGTCTGGCAGGCGCCGCGCCGGGAAATCCCGGACCATGGCAAAACAAACATGTGAGCGTCCGAAGAGAAGGTAAGGACGGCTCGCTGAGAGCAGCTCAAACTTGTAGCAGCGGACGTGAGTCCGCTCCAGATTAAACCCCAACATCGGAAAAGTGAGCCGACTCACGTGGCTGCTACGTTTCGCCACGGAATCCTGGTTGGGGCCACGTCCGCCGCGAGCTGGAAGGCTCGTTGATTTTACCTGAAACTCTCAACCGGCGGTTTCGGAAACAATCGCGTCAACCGACATTCATTTGCCGGTCGCCAAAAACAAAATCACCAGTGCCACCTTGACGTCAGCGTGTTTTTTCCATTTCGACGCGGCCGGTGTGGCGCGGATTGGCGCGGAACATCGGCCAGGAACTTTTGGCCAGGGGCGCCAGCCGGTTCGTTGAGTTGATGGCCTCCAACCAGTCACTTACAGCGACGTAAATGGTGCCATCACTGCCAATAACCGGAGAGGCAATGAGGTTGTCGTCATAAACTACATTGTCGGTGTTTATCCGCCACCGCTCACGGCCGTCCGGGGCAAAGGCTATCAAATCCCGCCAGGGTAAGGGAAAATAAATATCGCCGTTCGCGGAAACCGCCGGCGATGCGTCAATCAAACAGGGAGACACCAGGTCCCAGCGTTTCTTCCCATCGCTGCTTACGGACACGTCGGCTTGATTCACCGACAAATAAAGGTTGCCGTTCGTATCCAGCACGGGCGAGGATTCCGTCGCGCCGCCCGTGTGCAGGTGCCAGCGTTCCGTGCCATCCGGGCGCAGCGCGTAAATATTGCCGTCCGTGGAAGTAAAATAAATCGTGGCGTTGCCGGCAATCGCCGGGGAAGAAATGATCTGGCCGCCGGTGGGAAATGACCAGCGCAAGCTGCCGTCGGGCTTCAACGCGTAAAACTTTTTATCGTGTGAACCGAAGTAAATCGTCCCGTCGGTACCGATGGCCGGCGAGGAATCAATGATGCCGCCGGTCGGGAAGGTCCATTTCAAGGAGCCATCGGGGTGCAGCGCGTAAAAGTTCGTGTCCCACGAACCGAAATAAATCGTCCCATCCGCCCCCAGGGCGGGTGACGAATCCACCCAGGCGCCCGTTTGAAAAGTCCATTTGAGTTTGCCCTGGGGCGAGACGGCGTAGAATTTCCAGTCGCGGGAGCCGAAATAAATCGTCCCGTCGTCGCCAATGGCCGGCGAGGACTTGACGTCGCGGCCCGCCTTGAAGATCCACTTCACTTTCCCTTCCGGTGTAACGGCCAGCATTTTGCCGGTCCAGGTGGCCTGATAAATCGTGCCATCCGAGGCGAGGCCTGGTGACGAGGTGGCGTGAGCGTAGAGCATCAACTTGAGCTTCCATATATTGGTTGGAGCAAACTGGGCCAGACAGCAAGAGAATTGCGCTCCCAACCATAGCAAGCCGGTAAGCCACACCATCAGACGAATGGCTTTTGATTTGGGTGTCGGCATCGTTCGGTTGGAGTAAACCGTCAAACCGGTTGAAGTGCAAATTCAAACCGTCCCGGGCCGATTTCGGTGTGGCGGGCGTAGTAGTCCTGAATTCGCTCGGAGTTCCGCCTTCGCGCGGCCCGGAACCGCGTAAACACGAAACTCCAAACTTCAAACCAGGACAATGCCAACCGAAAGGTAATGGCCTGTTTTCGGAGGGACGAGCTCTGCGAGCCCCAAAACCCAATGGAAATCAGGGACTCGTATAACTCGTCCCTCCGAATTATGACATTGCCACCTAAAACAATCAGTTGCCAGACTTCTGCAGTTTGGAATATAATGGGTATCGTTGCGCCATTGGCGACTGTTTGCCGCTGGCGGCGCCGGACGTTGTCGAAGCGATGAATGATCTTTCCGTTCTCTTCCGGTCGCTCATTATCTACGCGGTCTGCGTGGTGCTGGCGGTCTGGCTGGGCTTTTTGCTCGCTGGGCCACTGACCGCTTCGTCGCTGGTCCTTTACGGCACCCTTGCGTTCATCCTGTTCGTGCCCGTGCTGCTCCGCTGGCATTTCCCGCTCCTGCTGTTGTGCTGGAATTTCGCCGCCGTCGCCATTTTTGTGCCCGGCCGGCCTACGGTGGGCCTCACCATGATCTTCCTGAGCCTGGGCATCTCGGTACTCCAGCGAATGATGAGCTCGGAGCACCACTTCATTCGCGTGCCGCAAATTACCATCCCCGCCCTGTGCCTCATCGCGGTGGTGGGGTTCACCGCTAAAATGGCCGGGTTTGGGCTGCATATCATTCAGAGCGAGTCGTACGGCGGGGGAAAATACGTCTATTTGGTTGGCGGCATCCTTGGCTATTTTGCCCTTTCCGCCCGGCGCATCCCGCCCGAGCGCAGAAACCTGTATCTGGGCCTGTACTTTCTGGGTGGCGCCACAGCGGTTATCGGGGACCTGATTAACTTCCTGCCGCATTCGTTTTATTACATCTACTGGTTTTTCAATTACTACAACTCACAGCAGCAGTTGTCAGGGGTCGAAGAGCATATCACGCGCTTGAACGGCACCATGTACGCCTCGCTGGCCATCGTTTCGTTCATGCTGGCCCGGTATGGCCTGCGGGGGATTTTTCTTTCCCGCAAACCATGGCGGTGGATCGTCCTGGTCCTGGTCATGGCTTTGGGACTGGTCGGCGGTTACCGAAGCGCGGCCTTGATTTTTGCGTTGGTTCTGGTGATCCAGTTCTTCCTCGAAGGCTTGCACCGGACAAAGTTGCTGCCGGTTTTCTTGTCCGCCGGTTTTGTCGTCGCGCTGGCCCTGATTCCGCTGGCGTCGCATCTGCCCATGGGCGTCCAGCGCTCGTTGTCGTTCCTCCCTTACAAGGTGAGCACGGAGGCGAAGCTGGACGCCCAGGCATCGCTGGACTGGCGGTTGAATATGTGGACAGCGTTGCTGCCGCAAATCCCGCAGTACCTGCTGCTCGGCAAGGGCTACAATATCAATCCGCTGGATTATGAAGTTGTGATGGGACCGGACGCGGCGATTCATTCCGCCTTCGCGCAAAACGATCCGCTGGCGCTGGCCGAGTCTTATCATAATGGCCCCATTTCTGTGCTTATTCCCTTCGGCATCTGGGGCGCCATCGGTTTTCTTTGGTTTGTCATCGCCGCCCTCCGCGTGCTTTACCTCAACTACCGTAATGGGGATCCGGACCTGAGGACCATCAATACATTGCTGCTGGCGGCCTTTGCCGCTCACGTCATCATGTTCTTTTTCATCGGCGGCGATTTGAGCACGGAAATGATGTCTTTTTGCGGAGTGCTTGGCCTCGGCGTGAGCTTCAACGGCGGCGTGCGTCGTCCGGTCCGTGTCATCCAGCCCGCCCGGCAATGGGACCGCCGCCGGCGCTTGCCCTCGACCCCGGCTGCGCCCGCGCCCGCCTTCGGCCGTCAACAACCCGGTCCCAGCAGGTAATGCCCGGCGCGGCGTGCTACGTCAGCCGTCCGGTTGCCTCAGCGAGGCGGCCCTGTCTGAAGCGACCGGGCCAACCGTCCTAACCATTCATTGGGTCTTTGGCTACCAGGGCTGGTCCCACGAATGCTTCCCGGAATGACGAGCTTACTGCGAGCTGATGCGGTAAAAGCGTCTGGGATAATTTGTCCATGCAGGATCGCTGAAATACAAGGAGCCGTTGGTGAGCGTGCCGGTGAGCAACGGAGCCCACATCGGGTTTGCCAGGTTTGTGCAAGCCCCGACGACGATAGGGATATTAGCAGTGCCGGTAATGCTGAAGCCAAACTGATTCGACCACAGTCCAAAGCTGCTGTTTGCCGTTTGCATCACTGGATTCCATAATACAATCGGCAGGCCGGCAAACGGATTCGTCCAGCCGGTGGTACCCGGGAGGTAATAAATGTTCGCCACAGCTGCATTCACACCATAGAACACTTCGATACCCATAAGAGTTGGAGCATTGCCCTGGAAATAAACTGCCTGCAGGTTGTAGTTGTTGAAAAATGCACGGGAGCCAATGCTGCTGACATCGCTGCCAATCGTCACGCTGGACATGTTTTCGCAACTGCTGAACGCACCCCCTCCGATGTCGGTGACACTACCGGGAATCGTCACGCTGGTCAGGCCACTGCAATCCACAAACGCACCAACCCCGATGTCAGCAACGCTATTGCCGATCACCACGTTGTTCAGGCCGCTACAGGAACTGAACGCATAGTCTCCAATATTGCCGCCGGCAATCGTTACGCTGGCCAGACTACCGCAGGATTGGAACGCAGAATCTCCGATGCCGATGATACCGCCGGGAATCGTGATACCGGTCAGATTGGTGCAGTAAGCGAATGCCAAATCCCCGATATTAGTCACGCTGTTGCCGATCACCGCGTTGTTGAGGCCGCCACAGGAATGGAACGCGCAGTCTCCAAGGTTGCCGCCGGCCATGGTCACGCCGGCCAGACTGCCGCAGGATTGGAACGCAGCCGTTCCGAGGCTGATGACACTTCCGGGAATACTGGCGCTGGCCAGGTTGGTACAGAACGCGAAGGCAAAATTTCCGATATTGGTCACGTTATTGCCGATCACGACGTTGCTCAGGCCTCCACAGGAATTGAATACAAAGTCGCCGATGCTGGTGACGCTGTTGGGGATCGTGACACTCGTCAGGCCGATGCAATCTCCGTACGCATAAGCCCCGATGCTGGTGACGCTATTGGGAATCGTGATGCTGCTCAGGCTGGTGCAGAAGGCGAAGGCAAAATTTCCGATATGGGTCACGTTATTGCCGATCACCACATTACTCAGGTTGTTGCAGGAACTGAACGCATAATCTTCGATGCCGCTGACGCTGTTCGGAATCGTGACGCTCCTCAATCCGGTGCAGTAATAGAACGCCGCCGGACCGATGTTGGTGACGGTATCGGGAATCGTCACGCTGGTGATGTTGGTACAGCTGGAGAACGCCGATCCCCCGATGCTGGTTACGGGCAAACTGTTGATCGTGCCGGGGATGGTCACCGCGCCACCCAAACCGACGTATTGAGCAATGCTGATCATGCCATTATTGATGGTGACATTGTAATCCCCCTGAGCGGTCGGAAGCCTGCCAAACGTCGAGGTCCAGCCCGTAGTGCCCGACAGGAAATAGACGGTCGCGCTGTCACCGGCGAACACGTCCAAACCAAGGCCGGGGGCGTCACCCTGGAAATAGAGGTTGCGCAGGCCGGAGCAGCCATTGAACGCCAGGTCCCCGATATTGGTGACGGTGTTGGGAATCGTCACGCTGGCAAGGTTGGTGCAGCCGGAGAATGCCGCTCGCCCGATGCTGGTCACGGGCCAACTGTTTATCGTGCCGGGGATGGTCACCGCGCCGCCCGAACCGACGTATTGAGTAATGGTGATCATGCCATTATCGATGGTGAAAATGTAATTCCCCTCAGCGGTCGAAAGCCCGCCAAACGTCGAGGCCCAGCCCGTAGTACCCGGCAGGTAATTGATAGTCGCGATGTCACCGGCGAACACGTCCAGACCAAGGCCGGGGGCGTTACCCTGGAAATAGATGTTGCGCAGGCCGGGACAACCATTGAACGCCTGGTCCCCGAGGTTGGTGACGCTATTGCCGATCACGCCGCCGCTCAGG
>JANWKE010000036.1 GCA_025451535.1 Verrucomicrobiia bacterium | reverse complement strand
GTTTAACTTCGATCATTTGTCTGTTGGCCGACACGGTCAGTCTGCTGCGCGCCCGCGCGTTTTTAAGTTGTCGAGTGGAGTCCCATCCATTGCACAACCTGCTGCCAAATCAACTGCCTCTGAATTTTGGATGAAAATTCCAAAAACAAAAATTCCCCCTATTTTCTGCACATTTGCATTTTGAATTTAGAAACACCCTCCTGAAGCGGTTGAAATCCTATTCCTTCGCTCAATACCCACCTGAAGCAGGGTGTTAATGAGATTCGGCAAGAAGGCGCATGTTTTCAGCATGTTCCCCATACGAAGCACTGGCAAAAAACGGCTCGCCTTTGTCAATTCAGGTGCGGCGGGTTGGCGCGGGGTGCGTGATTTTAAGAGGGTAACTGGGGTGAAGTTTCCTTTGCCCTTCGGCGATTAATAACGCAGATTCGCAAACACATGATTGCAGTCATCACAGGAATGCTCGCCGGAACGGTGCACGTGTTGACGGGGCCCGATCATTTGACTGCGATCGCGCCGCTGGCAGTGCAGCGCCGCAAAAGCGCGTGGATCCCCGGCGTGCGCTGGGGCTTCGGCCATTCCGCGGGCGTGGCGGCGGTCGGTTTGCTCTCGTTGTGGTTGCGCGACAAATTACCGCGCGACCTGCTCTCCTCCTGGGGCGATCGCATCGTCGGTGTGGTGCTGTTCGGGATCGGGTTGTGGACGTTGCGGCGGGCGCTCAAGCAGAAGGTCCACACGCATGAACACGAACATCAGGGCGAACGCCACGTTCATTTTCACACGCATCACGGCCACGCACGGCATGAGGAACCCGCGGCGCATCAACGACACACGCACGCGGCGTTTGCGATCGGGACGTTGCATGGGCTCGCGGGCAGCTCGCATTTTTTCGGCATCCTGCCGATGCTCGCGCTGCCGACGAAAGCGCAGGCCATTGCCTATCTCATTGCGTTTGCTGCGGGCACAATCCTGGCGATGGCAGTATTTTCGTGGGGCATGGGTCGCATCGCGACGCGTTGCGCGGCTGATGGCGTGAAAGTGTATCGCGGTCTCATGACAGCCTGCGCGGTTGCCGCCATGGTGATCGGTTGCGTGTGGTTCACGGGATTCAGTTGGTAGAGAGCGTAGGACAGGCATCCCCGCCTGCCGCAAATACGTAGCGGTGAGCTAGTGTGACGTTAGCGAAGTTCGTTGCATTATTGGTAGCCGTTCTTGATCGGGTCGCCAAGATACTAATTTCCGCGACACCGTTGGTGTCGTCAGAATGCCGCGCTTTGCGCGGACCTGGCTGCTCACCGCTACATCTTTTCTGTCAATGCTCTAATTTCTGACTACGAATGACTTTTTCGAGGGCGTCGAGTCTTTGCTTTAGCTCCGTTATCTCCGTTTCCTTCCGTGCCAAATCTTTGGTGAGTTTTTGGTTCAATCCCTGGATGGCGGCAAAAGCCACGCCGCCTTCATCAATAGGCGCAATGTGCTTATCGTCCGTGCCGATGTTGAAGGTGGAATAAAAATCCTGCGCCACGGGACCGACGTGCCGCGTCTTCGGGTCCTCTTTGTAGCTCCATTCGCTGACCGGCAATTGAATCACTTTCTCGAGGATATCTGGCGCGCTCACCGCCGCAAAATCCTGCTTGGCATTGCGATCACTTAAATTATTGAACGTGCCATAGACGGTCACGCCGCCCGTGTCAGCGTAGAGTCGGGTAACGCTCGGCGCGCTGTTGACGCCGCCCACGAAAATTCCCACGAAACCGTAGCCCGTCGTCAATCGGGAGGTGGCGCCGCCGGAATTGAAAATGTGGCCGGCCCCGGCAGTGTCCCAGTAGTAGTTGTAGCCCAAATGAACGCCATCAGCCAGGCCCGGGAACGAGCCATAAAGATAGCCGAGCGCGTTCCCACCGCTCATTTGCAGGTGATGGTAGGCGGGCCCGCTGGTCATGGAGAGGTCACCGAATGTGTTGAGACCAGAGAAGGTTTGATTGCCATTGAGCAACGCCACATTTGCGGAGAGCCGTGGGTCGGCAATTGTGCCTGAAATGATGCTGGAGGCATTGAGGCTCCCGAGGGTGGCGCCGCTGCCCTGGAACGAGGTCGCGTTCACGGGGCCGTCCAAAGTCATTCCCGCTCCGCTGGTGACAAAGTTTGCGCCACCGGCGGCACGGACCGAGAACTGATCGGGGGCACTCGAATAAAAGTCCGCGGCCTGGGAATCCGCCCAGACGAAATCGCCTTGATAATAGGCCTTGGCCTCGCGTCCGGCGGCAAAACTATAATCTCCCAGCGCCCAATTGAGGCTGCCGCCGGGAACGGTCGCGTAATTGCCTTCGGCGTTGTTGGCATTGCCGCCGCCAACGGAAGAATAGTTTCCCGTCACGGTCGCGGAGTTACCGGCGAGATTTTGATAGCCGCCGCCAATGGTTGCATAACTTCCGTAACGGATCATGTTAACCGCGCCGCCACCCAAAAAACCGTAGGGTGAATTCGTTTGGATGGAATTAAAGTAGCCGCCGCCGATGAACGAGTAGTAGTCATTCGTCCGGATGGAATTGAAATAGCCGCCGTCCAGAACAGAATCGACGGCACCGGATTGGATGGAGTTGTTGTAGCCGCCACCGATAAAGGAGTAGGAAGCATTGGTTTGGATGGAATTAAGGGTGCCCCCGGCAAGAGCGGAGTGGCCGGCGCCGGATTGGATGGAATTCTGAGAGCCGCCGCCAAGGAAAGAACTGCCGGCACCCTGCTGAATGGTATTGTTCAAACCGCCGACCAGCACGCACTCCGTAGAGTTGGTCTGAACGGTGTTCAAAACGCCTCCGCCAATCACCGCGTCAAAGGCAAAGGGTTGAACTGTGTTTTCAATGCCCCCGCCGATAAAGGCGTGATCCGCCGCGACCGTGTTCAAGCGGCCTCCGCCGATGGTGCCAAAAATGGCGGACACGTGGTTGGAACCGGTGCCGAGATAAAAGCTGCCCGATACCGTGCCGCCGCCGGCGATCGTTGCGCCAACAATCCCGGGGTCCACAAAATTAACCGGCGCGCCGCCAATCATGTTCGGGGCGCCATTCGTATTGGGCTCAATGCGCAACGCGCGCACGCCATTCACTTTAACCTCCAAAGGCTGGTCATCGCTCGTGCCAATGAAATTCGTGCCCGCAATGGTATTGCTGTTGCCGGCGGTGGCCCAAAATTGATTCGCGCTGAATCCGCCCAGAAGGAGGGCGTTCACGTTGGTCAACCCTCCGCCGTTTCCGCTGAAATTATTTGCCGCGTTATCAAATGAAACCGCGCCGCCATAACTGCCGCTCAACCCGCCGCTTGGGACCACTCCGAGCACATTGCTCGCACCCGCGGCGAAGAGGGAGTAGGGCGTGGGCGTGAGTGCTTGCAGCGGAGCGAGCGTGGCGTAACCGCTGGCGCCGTTGGTGCGTACGGCAATTTCGAGCCAGTAATTGCTGCCGTTGAATACGCTGCCGAAATCGAGTGTGGCGGTGAACAGGCCGTTGCTGATCGGGACCGCGTTTGTTAAGAAACTGCCGCCGACATAGTTGTTGGCCAGTGGATCGGATGCGAGCCGAAAGCGGAAGTCGTAAACTCCGTTGGCTGCGTTCGCGCCGTCATTCAGCCGGCCCTGGTAAGTAAAGGTCGTACCTTGCGCACGCAGGAGCGAAGGGATGAGGGCGGTGACGATGATTCCAATAATGCGAAGAACTCGATTTTTCATAGGCTCTCTATGGCAAACGGTCAGGCGTCAGTGAAACTTGAACGCCAAGAGTGGGGATTGGCTCGACTTTAGACCCGTAATTTGCCGTTGAAAAGACTTAAATGGCGCGAGCTTTCCAAAGCGTTTTTTGGCTGATTTTTGGAACAAATCGGCTTCAAAATGCGGAAAAATTCGATGTTCGGCGTTTAATTTTCGATGTTGCCTCCGAGCAAAAGGAGTTGTCAGGCGGTCGTAAAAATGGTTTTCTCAATCCACGGCAGCGCGACGAAAATTGCCGTGAATACGAAAGAGTTTTTTAAAATGGAGGATTAAACGCCGAAGTTCGCTGCAAAGAACGCATGGTCATGAAATCAAAAACTACTCTGCTCCTTGGTGTCGTCACGGTCGCACTCGTCCTCAATCCGCTGGCGCAAGGGATTGCGGGTGTCGTTGCCTCGCGGGAAGAGCTCGTGGGTCAATTGGGCGCGGCGGCCGTTACCGAGAATTTTGAAGGTTTTGCGCTTGCGCCAGGCACCGCCGCGCGGGTCGGCACCGTGCTGGATTCCAATTCCGTGGTCAGCGGCCAAGGCCCGGGATTGGTGCAGCCCGGCTTGCGGTTCACGCAGTCTCCGGCGGGAGACGGTCTGCAATGGGATCGCCAATTTGGTTACGGACTTCTATCCGAGGCGCTGGTGAGCGACGATAAAATGATCATCGATTTCACGACGCCGGTTACGCATGTCGGATTCGACATGTTTTGGTATCACACACAATATCCGCCGGCCAATCCATCCACGATTCAGGTGTTCGCCGCGGACCAGGTGACGCTGCTTTACACGACGAATATTTTCGAGCCGTTCGCGCCGGATGCTTACTTCTTCGGTTACGCGAACACCAACACGATTGGGCGGGTCATTTTGTTTCGCGATGAAGGGGGTTCGCTGGGAGTCACGGCGCTCATCGATAATTTAACGTTCGGCTTTGCTCCGACGCTGTCCGCCACTGTCAGCAACCAACAACTGTCGTTGTCATGGACACAAACAGCGACCAACTATCAGCTTGAGTCTGCGACCAACACTATCAATCCCACATCCTGGGGCACCGTTACAACGGTACCGACGCCCGTGAATGGCCAAAATACTGTCGTGTTGCCGCTCAGCGAATCTTCAATGTTCTTCCGCCTTCACCGTCAAGAATGAGGGCGGCAATGGCGAAACGCCGCACGCCGCGGCAAAACTTTATTTTCCATCCGAGGCGATAAAAGATTTTACGCGGGCGGCAAAGGTGCGGGTGTCAAACGGTTTTGTCAGATAACCATCAAAGCCACCGTCGAGCGCGGTTTCGGCATCGCCGTTCATGGCGTGCGCGGTAAGGCCGACCACCTTCAGGTGGCGCGTCGCCGGGTCGGATTTCAAAATTTTCGTGGCGCCAAATCCATCCAGGCCCGGCAAATTAATATCCATCAGAACCAAATCGGGATTAATCTCATGGGCCAGTCGAATGCCCGCTTCCGCCGTTTCCGCGCAGCGAACCTCAATGCCATTGACCTCCAGCAGATCAGTCACTAATCCGCTGTTTAAAACGTTATCCTCGATAACGAGAACTGTCGGGCGTTTCACTACCTTGTCAGACATTGTTCTAAAGTGACGGTTCTTCTCGGCTCAGTCAAGCGCGCTCCTTTCCAAATCGAGACACGACCCAATCCAGGCGAGATCGCGAGAGACCGGATTTTGATATTTTTCGAAGTTGCCATAGGGTGTCAGGACTGTTTTTGTATTCCCTGGCAGCGCATGAAGACACTGCCCCAAGCGCCAGGAACATGACTCCCGCAAATGTCATCGTGGAAGCGAGGGCTAAAATTATCTGGGGCGAGGAGCCGTCGTCGGTTCATGCTTTCCTGACCTTGAACGGCATGCCCATAGCGGATGCTGATCGAACGATTCAAGAGTTAGTCACTGAACGGAACAAAGAAGTAAAGGAAATGGGCGTCCGAGGGACTTGCATCGGCGCGGCAATCATCTGCGCGGTGGTGATTATTATTTGGTATGAGCTCGAACATCCGAGCAAACTCTTTCCAGCGAAACAGGGGAAAGCTATGTACTTAATGTTTTTGGTGGGACTTTATGGAATTTGGAGGCTTATCGGGGGTTTATTCCGTCTCCTGCGTCCACAGGCGAAAACCCTTTAGGGGGCACGACAAACCGGTTTATGCCATCTCTCGCGCTCCTTCAGAGCGCTGGCGCTTGCGGATCGCGGACCCAAGGCATCGCTCCGCTCAGCCTTGGGCTTCGTTCTTCCGGCCTTTCAGGCCGGGAAATCCGACGTCGAAAAAATGAGATGCGCTCAAACAGCGAGGAACCAGTTTTTCGAAGTTGCCATGTCACCGCAGAACTGTTTTTTTATTTCCATGGCAGCGCATAAAGAGGCTGTCATAAGCGCAAGGAAAAAAATGTCGAAAAATTCCCTTCCGCTAAAAATTCCACGCCTTCTGGTCGGCGCAATCCTTTGGTTTGGAATTATCTTATCGATGCAGGGAACCACCGTGGAAATTCCCGTGACACCTATCACCTTGGACGCACATTTTTATCTATTCTCAGTTTCCACCAATGCTGCCCGCGATGGAGTGGCCTTTCATGTTACTATGACCGCAAAATCGGGAGTTATTGAGACGAATGATTCCAGCGCTGATTTGCAATTCGTCACACATACCGAAGAAAATAGTGGCTTGCTCGTGTCGTGCCATTCGCTCAGGCCCACCATCCCCGTTCAGTTGAAAAAGGAGAAGCATATGTGGACGGCAGACTTTGTAATCCCCGACGAATTACTGAGTAACCCGAACCTTTGCTTCAATTTCGGTTTCCTCGCTCACTCG
>JANWKE010000035.1 GCA_025451535.1 Verrucomicrobiia bacterium | reverse complement strand
GGCAGTGGTGAAGCGCGGCGATGTCGCCGCCACCATCAGTGCCAGCGGCACCATTGAACCGAGTGCAACAGTGGACGTTGGTGCGCAGGTTGCTGGGCGCATCACCTCGTTCGGCACGGACATCAACGGCCAGACGATTGATTACAATTCGGTGGTGGAGCAGGGCGCCGTACTGGCGAAGATTGACGACTCGGTTTATGCCGCCGACCTCTCGGTTGCCAGGGCGGGTGAACTGACCGCCGCCGCGAATCTCGAACAGATGAACGCGAAGCTCGACCAGGCCGGGGCGGAATGGAAACGCGCGCAGTCGTTATACGATTCCAAATTGATGTCACAGGTGGATTATGACACCGACAAGGCGAATTACGAAGTCGCCAGGGCCAATGTCTCCGTTGCCAGGTCGGGTGTCGCCCAGGCGCAAGCCGATTTGGACAAGGCGCAGCGGAACCTGGATTTCTGCGTCATCAAATCGCCGGTTACCGGTGTCATCATTGACCGCCGCGTGAACATCGGCCAGACCGTCGTGTCCAGCCTCAACGCCCCCAGCCTGTTCCTCATCGCCGAGGATTTGACAAAGATGCAAATCTGGGTGGCGGTGAACGAGGCGGACGTGGCGCGAATCAAGCCCGGCGCGCCCGTTACCTTCACCTGCGACGCCTTTCCCGGCCGGCCATTCGAGGGCATGGTCGGCAAGGTGCGCCTGAATGCCACCATGACGCAAAACGTGGTGATGTACACGGTGGTGGTGAACACGGAAAACCCGGACAAGGTCTTGCTGCCTTACCTGACCGCCAACGTGGATTTCACCGTGAGCAAACAAACCAATGCCCTGCTGGTTCCCAATGCGGCTTTGCGCTGGTCGCCCTCGTCACCCGCTGAAATAGCAGCCGATGTGCGTTCACAGAATCCCATTGACCCGCCGACTGACAGTCCGTCCGGTGCCCGGGGCAGCCGGGGCGTCGTCTGGTTGAAGGACGGCGAATTCGTCCGGCCGGTTGAGGTGAAGGTTGGAACTTCGGACGGCTCCAGCACCGCCATCGCCGCCGATAACCTGAAAGCGGGCGAGGAGGTCGTCACGGGTGAAACCACGGGACCGGAGCAGGGTGGGACCCAGAACCCGTTTGTGCCCCGCATTATCCGGCACTGAACGAACATGAATACGGTTCACGGAACCATGCGGATGGCCCTGCGCGCCCTGCGCCGCAATGTCATGCGTTCGATCCTGACTTGTCTGGGCATCATCATCGGCATTGCCGCCGTCATTGCCATGATGGAGATTGGCCGCGGCTCGTCCTATTCCATCGAACAGACCATTGCCAGCCTGGGCGCCAATGTCATTCAGATGGATCCTGCGCACATGACGATCGCCGGCATCAATTCCGGTGCCGGCGGGCAACCGACCCTCACGCCCATGGACGCGGACGCCATCCGCCAGAATTGCAGCGCCATCCAATGGGTCGCCCCCAGCGTGGACTGCCGGGCACAGATCATTTATGGCAATCGCAACTGGAATCCGGGCCGGATTCTCGGCACGACACCGGATTACCTGGTGGTTCGGAATTGGCCGCTTTCCGCCGGAGAATGTTTTACGGAACAGGACGTGCGCAGCGCGGCGGCCGTCTGCCTTATCGGGCAGACCATCGCCCGGCAGCTGTTTGGCGGCGAATCTCCCCTGGGCAAACAAGTCCGCGTCAAGGACGTCGGAATGAGAATCGTCGGTGTCTTGAGCCGGAAAGGGCCGAACATGATGGGGCAGGACCAGGACGACTTCCTCGCCGCTCCCTGGACCACCATCAAGTTTCGCGTGACCGGTCTCCGACAAAATGGACAGTCCGCCGGCGCTGCCGCGTCCAGCGCGGTCAATTCCCTTAACCAGCTTTACCCGAACCAATCGGTCGCGCTTTATCCCCAGCAAGACCCGGTTCAGGCCGCCGACACGCCGCAGGTGACGCGCTTCTCGGACATCGACGACATCTGGATGTCCGCCGACTCACCGCAGGACATCCCGAAGGCCCTCCGCCAGGTCACTGTTTTGATGCGCCAACGGCATCATATTCAAGCCAGCGAGTTGGATAATCAACCCGGCACGCTGGATGACTTTCGGATTCACAGTCTCACCGAGCTTTCCCAGGCCCTCGCTTCCACCAGTGGCGTGATGACCAAGCTCCTCCTCGTCGTGGCACTCATTTCGCTGGTCGTGGGCGGCGTCGGCATCATGAACATCATGCTCGTGTCCGTCACCGAACGGACGCGGGAGATCGGATTGCGAATGGCCGTGGGCGCACGGTCGCGGGACATCCTGCGGCAGTTTCTGGTGGAAGCGGTAACGCTTTGTCTGGCCGGCGGCATTGCCGGAATTTTGCTGGGACGCGGGGTGTCGCTCGCGGTCACGGCTTTGTTGCATTGGCCGACCATGCCGTCCGTGCCGGCCATCGTCGCGGCCGTCGCAACGTCAGTGACCGTTGGAATCGTGTTTGGATTTTATCCGGCATGGAAAGCCTCGCGGCTCGACCCGATTGAAGCGCTGCGATATGAGTAATGATTCCGGTGCGGTCAGATGACAACACTGTCACCCGCGTTTCACGGAAAGTTCATGCGGCTGCTTCATGATTTGCCGACGATCCGGAAATTGCCGGATTGAATGAATCAAAAAACAAACACATGAAAACTAAAACCATCCTCTGGATTGCGCTGGCCGCCGGTTTGCTGGCCGGCTGCGCATCGGAGAAATCAGAACAAACCAAACAGGCCAGGCTGGAGGCCAGGGCCAGAATTGCCAGGGCCGACGCCGAAAAGACCGCCCTGACCCAGGTGCCCAATGGCACCGTCAAGGAAGCCGAAATTGAAAAGGAACACGGCCGGTTGATCTGGTCGTTCGACATTACGGTGCCGGACTCCCCGAACATCAAGGAAGTCGCCGTGGACGCCATGACCGGGCAGATGGTTTCCATTGAAACGGAAACGCCGGAACAACAAGCCAAGGAGAAAGATTAACGGGGCACTCGCCCGAGGCGCCGCCGGTATTTGTCGGCCCGGCGGCGCTGAACGGCAGACAGGTTCATAAACCCACAGAAGCCACCATGAAAAAGCAAATTGTACGGAAGATTTCTTTTGCCGTTGCCCTGGCCGTGACGGCGAGTTTCAGCGCCATGTCAGCCGACAACCCGTCGCGGCTGAAATTTTCTCATCCGCGGGAAATCACCAATTCGTATCTGCCGCTGACGACGTTGAAACAAGACGTTCTCAAAAGCGGCGACGAGCGAGTCGAGCGCACTACGAAACCGGAAGTACACAAGGCGTTTCAGATCGGCGGCCAAACGATTGACGCGCTGGCGGTGGAAGACCGGGAATATGCCAGCGGCAAGCTGGCCGAAGTCACGCTGGACTATTTCGCCCAAGCGGATGACGGCACGGTTTATTACCTCGGTGAAGATGTGGACGAATACAAAAACGACAAGATCGTTGGTCATTCCGGCGCGTGGCTGCTCGGCAAGGACACGCAAAAACCCGGCACCCTGATGCCCGCACATCCGAAGGTCGGTGATCAGTTCCGTTCCGAAGATGTGCCGAAAATCACCTGGGAGGCGGACGAGGTGGTTTCCGTTTCCGAGACCGTGACCGTTCCGGCGGGCATCTACACGAATTGCGTGAAGATCAGGGAAAAGACCTCCGATGGCGACATAGAGTACAAGTATTACGCACCGGGCGTCGGCTGTGTGAAGGAGATCGAATCCGGCGGCGAACTGGCGTTGAACTCACATGCGACCCGGTGAACCTGTGGATTTAGTCATTGGGGTTTGACCAGCCATTATTTAATTTCCTGTCATGCGTGTACTGGTGGTTGAGGACGAAAGAAAGACGGCATCGTTTGTCCGTAAAGCGCTGCAGGCCGAAGGTTTTGCCGTGGACGTGTGCGGCAACGGCGATGACGCGCTCGCCGCGGCGCGGGCGACGCCGTTCGACGTCATCGTGCTCGACATCATGCTGCCGGGACGCGACGGTCTGAGCGTGTTGCGCCAGTTGCGTGAGCGCCGGGACGCCACGCCGATTCTCCTGCTTTCCGCCCGCGGCGAGGTGAATGAGCGCGTCGAGGGCCTGAACGCCGGGGCGGACGATTACCTGCCCAAGCCGTTTGAGCTGGCCGAGCTGGTCGCCCGCGTGCGGGCGGTGGGCCGGCGCGGCGGCGACAACAAATCGCCGGTGCTGCGCGTGGCGGACCTGACACTCGACACGGTGACGCACCGGGCGCAGCGCGGCGCCACGGAAATCGAACTGACGGCGCGCGAATACCGGTTGTTGGAATTTCTCATGCACTCCCCGGGCCGGCTGTGCGGACGCATGATGATTCTCGAAAAAGTCTGGGACTACGATTTCGATCCGGGCACCAATCTGGTGGACGTTTATGTCAAGCGCCTGCGCGAAAAAATTGACGCGCAGTTCGAGCCGAAGCTGCTCCATACCGTGCGCGGCGCGGGTTACGTGTTGAAGGAGCCCGCATGACCATCCGCACGCGCCTCACGTTTTGGTATGCCGCCGTCCTGTTTGCGACGCTGCTGGCCATGAGTCTCGCTGCTTATTTTGAAATAGCGCGCGCGCGCAGCGCGGTTTTGCGGAAAGCCGGCGTCCCGGAACAGCTTATCGCCAGGGATCAACAGGAGGATTTTGAGGACGTGTCCGGAATCCTGTTCTGGTGCGGCCTTCCCGCGGGGGCACTGGCACTGGCGGGTGGCTGGTGGCTCATGCGCAAAACCCTCGCTCCCGTCGCCGGCCTGACGCGCGCGGCTGAAAATATCACGTCGCGCAACCTGAACGAAGGCCTGCCGCGCACCCACAACGGCGATGAACTGGACCGGCTGACGGAAGTTTTCAATGCCATGTTGTCACGGCTCGACGACTCGTTCCATCGCATCCGCGAATTCACGCTGCACGCTTCGCATGAACTCAAGACGCCGCTCACGGTGCTTTGCGGTGAGATTGAAACTGCCTTGCGGGATGGATCGCCGGCGCCGGCGGAGCACGACCGATTGGTCAGTCAGTTGGATGAGTTGCGCCGACTCGCCCGCATTGTGGACGGCCTCACGCTGCTGGCCAAGGCCGACGCCGGCCAGGTGGCGCTGAAGATTGAACCGGTGCAGCTGGACGAACTCGTGCGTGACAATTTTGCCGACACGCAAATCCTCGCCGAGCCGCAACATATTCAAGTGGAGCTGGCCGCGTGCGAGCAGATTCCCGTGCGCGGCGACCGGCATCGATTGCGCCAGCTGTTGCTGAATCTCGCTGACAACGCCGTCAAATACAACCAGCCGCAGGGCCGGGTAGCGATGAATCTGCGCCGGGCAAACGGCGCGGCGGAATTCACCATCGCCAACACCGGACCCGGCATCCCGGCGGAATCGTTGCCGCGCGTTTTCGACCGGTTCTACCGCGGCGACCCGGCGCACAGCGACGAGGTGGAAGGCTGCGGCCTCGGCCTGAGCATCGCCCGTTGGATTGTCTCGGCGCATCACGGAACCATTCAAATCGAGTCAGCGCCGACGGAGCTGACCACCGTCACCGTCCGCCTGCCGCTGGAGACCAAATAAATGAAACATTCAACATTCAACATTCAACTTCGAACATCCAATCTGCGGCGTGTGCCATTTGGAAATTTCTTTGAGCGTTGGACGTTGAATGCCGGCTCGCGATTTATCGGAGTTGAATGTTGGGTGTTTTCCGCCTTCCTTCTTTTTACCGCCGGCTGCGCCGTCTATCACCCCCAACCCATTTCGCCGGAAGCGACGGCCGCCGCTTTCGACGCCCGGTCACTGGCTGACGGACAGCTGCGGGCTTTCTTTGAAACAAACCATGTCGCTGTCCCCGGCCCGCACGCTGGCTGGAACCTGAAACAGCTTACCCTCGTCGCCTTTTACTATCAACCGGCCCTGGCCGAGGCCCGCGCGCAGTTGCTGACCGCCCAGGCCGCGGAAACCACGGCGGGCGAACGGCCAAACCCCTCCGTGACCGTGACGCCCGGATACGACAACCAGATTCCCGGCACGCCCAGTCCGTGGATTGTGCCGGTCAGTTTTGATTTGCCCATCGAAACTGCCGGCAAACGCGGCAAACGCATCGCCGAGGCGGAGCATTTGGCCGAAGCCGCGCGCTGGAACCTCGTCGGCACGGTCTGGCAGGTGCGCAGCCAGATCCGGACCGCGCTGCTCAACCTTTATTCCGCACACCAAACCGAGGCGCTGCTGAGCCAACAGGCGTCGGCTCAAAGCAACGTCGTTCACCTGCTGGAAGGCCAACAGGCCGCCGGCGCCGTCTCGGAATTTGAAGTGACCCAGGCCCGGACGGCCTGGGCCGCCGCGCAACTGGCGCGACAGGACGCCGTCGGCAAGGCCACTCAGGCGCGGATCGAGCTGGCCCGCGTGCTCGGGGTGCCGACCCGGGCCCTGGAGAGCGTGAATTTTTCCTTCGCCGCACTGAGCCGGTTCCCCCGCGACCTGACCCGGCCGGAAGTCCGGCGACAGGCG